>DUNQ01000053.1 GCA_012839325.1 Candidatus Cloacimonadota bacterium | reverse complement strand
GTGATGAACGAGGGGTCAGCACGATGCCCTCATAGAACCATAATCAAGGAGTTGGAATTTACACCAACCTTTGAGACATAACACAAAATTGCATTTCCACAGGATGAACAAGGTCTCTTATTGCATACTCATAAACATCAAAAAAGCCAATTTCCGAGAAATCCCCATCGATGGCTGATGAGTGAGCCGTTTCAGGCGTGCTAACTATTTGTATGTCAATGCCTTGCCTATGGGGTTCAGTTCATTAAATGCTTATGATGTGCTCATGGCTATGACCACATCATGACCACATCATCACCAGAACCCAATAGGGAAGCGGGGGGTGAGGGCTATGGATTTTGCTAAAAATGAGGAAAAGACAGATGATTAATCAGGGATAAAACTGACACAAAACATTCAGGCTTTTCAGCTTTAGGTTTTGTTTTTGCATTGCTGCATAGTGGAAAAGAAAGAGCTCGTTGATCTCGGTGATGTCTTTTTGTGTTATCTTGATCTCGCTTAAGTGATTACCTATCTGAGGAAGCAGGGTGATAATCTTCTGTGCATTTGGGTTAAGCGCGCGAAAGCCATGCTCGAATGGTAGATTCATCTTGCAATCATTGCAGATGTGTTCGCCGGAAGGATTGTATGCAATCAGCGCGCGTTCTTGATTGCAAATAGAACATGTGGAAAGGTTTAGCGGCACGCCCATCATCTTAAGCAAGCGGGAAAACATGCGCCAAAAGATGAGTATGCCATTGTGTTTGGTCTTTTGCAGATATTTCAGATATTCGGTGATCAGCGTATAATACTCTCTGTTATCGGGTTGCGGATAGAGGATTTTTGAGAATAGCTCCAAGCCGCAATCTGCAACCGTCCAGCTTTGAGGGCTGGGGTAAGTGCTAAAATCGCGGATAAGGGAGTGATCTTTCAGCAGATACAGTCCCTCTTCTTTGGGTGGATAGAGCTGAAATTCATATTCACCGAAGCGCATCAGCGTTCCTTGCTTGCGCCTTATCCCTTTGGCAATGATGGAGATGAGACCGTGTTCCCAGGTGATAACTTTCAGGATTAGACTGCTCTCGGAATAGGGAAAAGTGTTTAGAATGAGTCCGATACACTTAATCATGCCCGAGATCCTTCTTTATGGTGCGCAGATCTTTAGGGTTCGCAAAGACCGTCTTGTAATTTGTATAGGTGACAAATCCGGAAGGGCTGCCTTTGGGCTTGCGGACATAGCGTATCTGGGTGTAATCCACGGGCACATTCACGGAGAACTTCGCCTGTGAATACCATGCCGCGAGCGCGCAACATATCTGTATTAGCTCCAGCGGCGGAGTCTTTTTCTTTAGATTTCGCGCGAGAACATGCGCACCGCGATAGATGCGGCTATGGAACCACCAATCCTGCGCTTTGCCTAGTTTTGTGGTGATAAAGTCGTTCTCTTTTGCCTTGCGTCCTATATAGATCTGCCAATCGTCATCATATTTTAGCTGCAGGATCCTATCTATCTGCTTGATTTTCTGCGTGATGGAAGTGCCTCTATCGCGGATGTCTATATCTATATCTTCACCGTCTTGCAGGCGAGCTACCAGCTTTTCCAGGCTTTCTATCTCGCTCTTTGTTTTTTTGATATTCTGCTGGATGATGGCATACCCGTTTTTGGCTTTTCTATATCGCTTGAGATAGTGTTGCAGGTTTTGTAGGGGGCTTTTGTCGGTAAGCAGCGGCACCTCAATCTCATTTAGTTCAGGATCGTAATAGTTTGTGGTGATCAGCACTTCGTCGCCTTGCTTCATTTTTTGCATATTGGGCTTAATCGCCTCCGCACAGGCGAAATAGTAGTCAGCCTTCTCGGCCTTTTCGAGATCTTTCTTTTGCATTTTGAGTCTGTTCTTATGGCGTTTCAGCTCCTTTTGCAAAAATTTGATCTTGCTCTCAGTGAGGTCTTTTTCCAGCTTGGGCACGAGGATCTGTTTGTGATATAGCGAAAAATATTCGTTGATGCTGCTTGCTTCAAAGCTTTCGGGGATGATGGCCTTCTCGTTTCTATCCGGCGTAAAGCTTGTTTTGGGCGCAAAGTAGGGCTGATTTGCGAGCACCATGCGCATAGGGTTATCTGAAAGATTGTATTTGATAAGCGCGTCGATTATTATGTTCGTCTCTTTATTTATCACGATAACATTGGGTTTTGGCGGCATGAGCTCTAAGAGTAGGGTGATGTTTTTCTCCTCGCCATAGATGTTTCTTTGCAGTAGTTCAAAAAAGATGATGCGGTCGCTGTCATAGATATCAAGATCGATGATCTGGCAATTCTTCAGATTTTGCCAAATTTCGTGCGCTTCATCGTGCTTCTTATTGTCCTTGCTATAAAAGATATAGCTATTTTGAGGGTTTAACACAATGGTGAATTCACCTCTTCTGATGAGACGGATTATCAGACTGTCTTCCGTAAGCAATATCCTGTCTATCTGAGCCTTGAAGCCTTGTAGTTCAGCCGTCCATGCAGCCAAAAAAGTATATTTCATCCACTGTTTCCTTTTTCATTTGACTTGACACAAAAACGTGTTATAATTAAGTTGACATTAGAATAAAAACGCGGTAGGAGTCAAGAATGAAATTTACCCAAACAATAATTATGACAGTGCTGGCACTTTTAGTGATCGTATTCGGCGTCGTTTGGATGAACGCCTCGAAGGCCAATAAAGCACTTAGATTAGAAAAAGAAGAACTTGAGAGTCTGTATGAATCCTCATCTGCTATGATTGCAGACGTCCAGGCCAATTTGGACGAGATGGAGCAAGATCTCTCCGGACAGCTCTTTACGCAATCCGAGCTTTCCGAAACCGATTCAACGGACAGACGCGACAAAATGGTGGCATCTATTGCAATCATGAGAGAGCAAATTGAGGCGGATAAAAAGAAGATCGCGCAACTCGAAGCTCAGCTCGCAAATTCGCGCACGCAGCTCAGAGGGGTTCAAGAAACTGTTGATCGCCTCAAAGCATCGCTTGCAGATAAAGAACAGATTATGTCAGAATTGCAGGAACGCATGGGCATCTTGGATGAGACCATTGAGGAAGAACGCAGAAGAAGCCAAAGAGAAATTGCCGAGATCGAACAAACCGTATTGGAAAAAGAGCAGGAAATCGGTGAGATCATGCGCAGTGAGAACCAGATTTATTACACGGTCGGCACTCGCAAACAGCTCTTGGATAACAAGGTGATCAATCGTAAGGGCGGATTGCTCGGCATCGGGCGCGTCACCATGGTCAAGAAAACTATCGATGCTATGAACTTTAGCGAACTCAATCTCCTGGATCAAACCGAGATTCGCTTCCCTGTCACAAAGAAGGGATATAGCATACTTTCCAATCACATAGCTACTACCTATACGGTTGAGAAAGATGGTGATGAATATGTGCTCACTATTACAGATCCGGATAACTTCCGTAAGCAGAAGTTCCTCGTGATTGAGCTTCTATAATATTTCTTAGAACAATGAAAAAGCCCCGGTGTGATGCCGGGGCTTTTGTTATGGGTTGATTTGGGTTTATAAGTAGGAAAGAACCTTATTTGCTTTGGCGATGAAGTCTTTGAGTTCCTCGCCGGTGAAGGGTTTTTGTTCCAAGAGTGAGAGGCGGTGGATGTATGAAGAGATGGTCTGAACTTTCTCATCCTCTCCCGCTTTGTCCAGCTCTACCAGCTTCTGAATGATGGGGTTCTCGGTGTTGATCACGAGGCTGTGGTTTTTCAGCATATCCATGCCGCCGCCGAAGGTGTTCATCATGTCCATATCGTGCCAGCGTCTCATGAATTCGCTGAAGACTATCATGCCGGGGATTTCCTTGGATTTCAAGCTCTTTAGCTCAACTGTCACCTCGGTGTAGGCATGAGAGTTTAGCTCTTTCATGGCTTCTTCGCCTAAGGTTTCCTCTACCTCTGTGGGCAAGCCGAGAAGGTCAAAGCGTGTGGTCTCGCCTTCTTGGATCTGATGCGGAGTAAGCGCTTCGGTAGCCTGCGGGTGTTTCTTGAGAAATTCCTTCCAGCTTTCCTCGCTGAAGGATGCTTCCACCTTTTGGTCTAAGGCTCTGTAAAAGAGCTTTTTGAGGCGGTTTACATCGTCTTTATCGAGCTTGCTTTGGTCTTCATCAACGAGCAGTTCGTTTACTTCGCTATCCACTCGGATGAATTCGGTCTTTTCTAACTTGCCTTCAAGTCTCTGATAGAGGTGTACGTCCAAGGGGGAGTTTTGGTAGATCACTTCCAGGCCTTGCTCTTTCATCAGGTTCAGATAGCTTACCTGCGTATCTTCGCCGGCTGCATACCAGATGCGGGTCTTGCCTTCATCATCGGCTGCGTTGCGCGTCTTATACTCCTCTATGGTGAGGTAGTCGCCGGAGGCTGATTTGAAGAGCACATGTTCGTGCATAGCTTCAAAGAAATCTTCCTCTTTGAGCATGCCGAACTTGATGAAGGTATGGATGTCTTCCCAATATTCTTCATACTTCTTTCTGTCTTCCTTGAAGGTGTCTTTGAGGTGATCTGCGACTTTCTTGATGATATAGCGCGAGATCTTTTGCACCTGTGCGTCGTTTTGCAGAAAGCTGCGTGAGACGTTGAGCGGGATATCCGGGATGTCTATGCCGCCTTTAAGCAAGAGCAAGAATTCGGGGATGAGCTCTTCGAGGTTGTCTGCCACAAATACGTTGTTGCAAAAGAGTTTAACCTGTCCTTTGAAGAATTCGGGTTCGTTGCGAAGTTGGGGGAAATAGAGTATCCCTTTGAGGTTGAAGGGGAAGTCCACGTTCAGGTGAATCCAGAAAACGGGATCGCGGTGGTCGCCGAATACTTCCTTGTAGAACTTGATGTATTCTTCGTCGGTGACGTCTTTCGGAGCGCGGTTCCAAAGTGCTTCGAGCTGGTTTATCTGCTTGTCTTCAAACATGATGGGGATGGGTAGGAAGTTTGAGTAGCGCAGCAGAATCTCGCGTATCTTGTCGGAATCTGCATATTCTTCAGATTCTTTATTGAAGTGGAGCGTGATGGTGGTGCCCACTTCTTTACGCTTGCCTTCTTTCATAAGGTATTCTGTGCTGCCGTCGCATTCCCAATATGCCGGCTTTGCGCCTTCCGTGTATGAGAGTGAATCAATGGTCACCTTTTCTGCCACCATGAAAGATGAGTAGAATCCCAGTCCGAAATGTCCGATTATATTGGTCTGAACGTCCTTGAATTTATTCACAAACTCTTCGGCGCCGGAAAACGCGATTTGGTTGATATATTTCTTGATCTCGTCCGAAGTCATGCCGATTCCGGTGTCGTGAATTTCTAAAGTCTTCTTGGATTTATCCAGCTTTATCTCAATCTTCATATCTTCTTCTTTGAAGCCATCATCCGCATAACTGCGCTTGGAAATGGCGTCAACTGAGTTGGATACGAGCTCTCTTAAAAAGATGTCGTGTTGGGAGTAGAGCCACTTCTTGATAATGGGAAAGATGTTTTCAGTGTGTATGCTGAAACTACCTGTTTCTTGTGCATTTTTCTTAGCCATTTTTATGTTTCTCCTTGATGATATTATTAACGATGCCAAGAAAGCTGCGCTTGGCAATCTTGTCAAGGGGATTGTTAGCAGTCGAGGGTGGGGAGTGCTAAAATAGCTTCAGGAGCTCGGGGTAGAGGAAGAGGACGCGGCAGGCTTTGACGATTATCTCCATGTAATCAAGCGCGAAATCGAGGTCATCAGAAAAGGAGAGTAAGCCGTGTCCGCTCCAGATCAGTGCTTTTTCGTCTTTGAGCGCGCTGCTGCTTGCGTCGCATAGCTCTTGTGAGCCGGGAGGGCAGAGCGGTGCCATGGCTATGCCCTCGGGTAAGTATAATGAAAATTCGGGAAGTATCTCAGGAAGAAGCCTGTTGAGTAGTTTGGTATCCTGCAGCTTAGGGATCTGTCTTAGGGCGATGATCTCGGCGGGATGGGTGTGCAGGATCACACTGAACCGTGGTCTTTGCATTTGTAGGCATTTGTGGCTGATCCACTCGCTGGTGGGCTTGGCATCACTGGGCTGGTAGATGTCTTGGTCTTTATCCGAGAGCACAAGTAGGAGGTTCTCCTTTGGCTTCAGCGCAGTTTGTCTGTATCTGCTTCCTGCTCTTGATACGAGGTAAAGCTGTTTAAAGTCCAACTCTTCAGGCGTGAAAAGCGAGCTTACGTTGATGCTGATATTGCCGGCATTGGCTTCCGCCCAGCCATAGCTGTGGATGTGTCCAGCAACTTCAGAAATCTGTTGTAGTAGCGGCTCAAGGCGTGCATCACCGAGCGTGATATCTATCATTTCCTGCTCTTTTCGCGCACTATTTTTTCCACCTCGCGGAAGTTCACTTTCCCGCTTGCCATCATGGGGATATCTTCTATCACATAAAACTTCTTGGGGACGGCGATTGCAGGGAGGTGCTTCTTCAGCTTCTTAAGCACTTTGTTCATGTCGAAATCACCGTTGGCTACGGCTGCAACAACATCTGCGCCCTTGGTGGGATTTGGGATATCTACCACGCAGCAGATTACGTCATCCGGCAAAAGCTCGCTGAGATGCTCTTCAACATTTACCAGTGAAACCATCTCGCCGCCTATCTTTACGAAGCGTTTGAGCCTGCCTCTATGGAAGAGATAGCCGTCTTCGTCCATGAGTCCGATATCGCCGGTGTCATACCATCCGTTGCGTATGCGCAGGGTGGTCTGTTCCAAATCGTGGAGGTAGCCTTCCATTACGAGGTCGCCTTTTACCATGATCTTGCCTTCTCTGTTTGCGGGAAGTAGTTCATCGGTGTGGATATCAAGTATCTTCACCTGTGTGTTTGGGATGGGGCGTCCGATGGAGCCTTCTTTGTGATCACCGGGGAAGCAGGTGCTGATCACGGGGCTGGTCTCTGTCGTGCCATAGCCTTCATATACTGTGAGGTTGTGTTTGGCGAGGAAGCCTTCATATATCTTGTCTGAAAGCTTGTCTGCGCCGGCGATTGCTATTCTTACGGATTCAAAGTCGCCGGGCTTGGATCTCTGCAGATATCCATAAAAGAAAGCAGGGGTTGCCGCGATGAAGCTCACCTTATATTGTCTGATATGTTCGCATACCGTTCTGTATTCCAAGGGGTTTGCATAAGCCATCATAGAAGCGCCTATGGTGATGGGTAGCCAGAAGTTAACCGTTAGCCCAAACACGTGGAAAAGAGGGAGTATGGAGCCAAAGACTTCGTTCTCATCCAAGTGTATCATCTTGGGGAAGGAAATCACGTTATGCAGGATGTTTTTATGGGAAAGCTGCACTGCTTTCGGCTCTCTTTCGCTGCCGCTGGTGAAGAGTATCACAGAGGTTTCGTTGATGTCGCCTGTATGGACGAGGTTTTTGAGCACGGCAAAAGGTAGCTTGGAAAGAGCTGCTGCTTTAAGCTTTGATGCAAGCGTCACTTTAGAGAGTATATCCTCTACGAAGATCATGTCTTCAATAGGCTCCAAGCCCATCTTCTTCAGCAGTTGCTTGCTGGTGATAATCGTTCTGAACTGACACTTTTCCTGAGCGTATTTGCAGTTCTCAATCGCGCCCGTGGCATAGTTTATCATCACCGGGATCTTGCCGTTCATCAGCGTTCCGAGTATGGTGAGCATGCCTCCGGCACCCGTGGGAAGCAGGATGCCTATATATTTGCCTCTGATCTTGCCTATGTGTCCTTTGAGTATCAGGCTCGCAATCAGAAGCTTTTCATAGCTATAGTCTTGCATGGTGGTCTTATCATAAACCGCTATGCGCTTGGGGAATTTCTTTGCAGATCGTATAAATATTTGATGCAATAAAAGCATACTACACTTCCTTATTTAATTAGATGTAACCAGTCGCCCAAAAGGAATTCGAGCCTACCGATCAGTAGCGAGATTCTTGCCATCACAGTGTAGCCGAAAGTGGCGCCGAAACTCACCATCAAAAACCATATCCCTATCTTAGAGGGGATCTTATATATTCCTTCTTGCTTCTTGCTGAAATAGAAGAAGAATATGCCCGTAATCGTGCCTATTATCAACAGCAGATTGCCTATGATCACGGAGGGTTGTCCGCTTGCGAAGGGGTTTATCATGGTTGCGGCAACTTGTTGCAGGATATCGCTCTTCATATGACGCAAGAGCGAGATGCCGGCTGTGGTGCCAACCATGATTGCCAAGGGGAAGCGGCTCAGCCACTGCGTTTTGGGATGTAATCTCATCAGCATGAGAAGGCCCAGTCCGGCGGGGATTAGCAGGATGATATTGCCGCTAAAGTCTGCTGCCAACTTGCTAAATAGGTTGGGCAACATGATGGAATAATAGATATATACCAGCCAGTATGCCGCGGAAAGACCCACGAATACTTGCTCGGCAAACTTATAAAAGGGGTTGTCTTTATACAAGAAACTAAAGATGCTGAGGGTGAAAAAGGCGGCTATCCAAATACCGAGAACTGTCATGAATCCGCTCATTGTTTTTTCCTCCTTCTTGTGGTGTAGGCTTTGATATTGCCCAAGGCGATGAATACCAAGATCAAAAGGTGGGCGATGGATTGAGCGTCCATCTTGGTGGTAGCGCTGCCCATCTTACCAATCAGGCTTTCATATTCGCTGGCTGCTTTGAGTCCGCCCAATACGCCGTGCAGCTGCTCTTGTTCGTTTATATAAGGGAAGAAGCCCGGTGCGCTGATGGCTGTGCATCCGCCCGTTACGGGGATGTCGTGCGTGTCATGTGCCACCATCATCCATTCTTTGAGGCCGGGAACTCCGCTGGAAAGAGATGCTATGAAGGCAACATTCTTGAGGCGATGTATTCCCTTTAGCATGGGGATGTCTTCATACTTGCGCCCATTGATATCATTGGGATACACCTCAGGCAAGCTGCGTCCCATAGCTTGGATGGTCACCATGCCGCCTACCTTGTAGCCGAGATTCACGAAGTCTTCGCCGCGCACTTTCTCAGGGTATTCTTCCAAGACCTTCTCAAAGGCTTTCTCTGCCATCTGTACGCCCATCGGCCATAGCGCTGTAGCTATTATCTTGTGATTCTTATTAAAAGCGTGCTCTATCATTGCTTCTGCCATGGGTTGGAGCTCGGTGATCGTAGAGGGGTCATAATCAAAAGAGAGAATGATTACCGAGCCATCCGGCGTTTCCTCCATGAGATCATAGACCATCTCTGTATAAGATGATATACCGGTTGTCCAGCCGATGGGGAAGATCAGCGGCAAGGCAACAGCGATGAGCAAGACCGTAAAGATGATGCGCCGTTCTATTGTTACAGATAGCTTCATCAGTCGCCTCCTAAATAGCTACGCTCGATGCCCAAGATGATGCGCAGCGAGCTGCCCACTATCCCCAGTCCTGCCGAGACCAAGATTGCTCTCTGTGCGGCTGAATTGGGGTATTCCATGATGAAATCTGCAAGGTTTGGGATGTGCCAAAACTGCAGTGATTCAGGCAAGCCCGCGGTGAGCATGGAGCCTAAGCTGGTGCGTCCTATGATAACTATCACGGCGGTTATCATCAGTAGGTTTGATTCAAAGCTGCGGAATATAAAAGCTCTGTATGCTGCAGAGGCGATAAAGAAAGCAAGCAGTGAAAAGAGAGTGGATGAGAGCGGGAGCAATGCGTTCGTGAAGAGATAGTCAAATGGCTTTGCTCCGAGTGCCGCTTGTATTCCAAGTCCCTCTCCTAAGATGCCGTGTGTCTCTTGCATGCCCCAAAGTAGTCCCACGATGAGCATGAGCGCAAAGCTGATCAAGCCAGCGAGGCTATATTGCCAATCGGGCAACTTATGTCTTATCTTGTTTGAATTCATCCTGATTAGGCTGATCTGCCCCAAGAGTATCGCAAAGCCGGAGATGATCATGAACCAGCCTTCCAAAGTGGATACTATCTGATTGAATGGTCTATGCGGGATAAACTCTGCCAAGATGACCAACATCCCCGCCACGAAGGCAAAGACTAAGGGTATATTTCTCTTCATGATACAGCTCCTACTATGAATTCTTTGAGGAAGCCATATCCGAGGATCTCGAGGATGACACCGGCAATGATAAGGATGATGATAACTATCTTACCGAAGTCATGCCCTTTGAGGCTACCTAATTGTTGAGGGTTTTTAGAAAGATATGCGCTGGCTGCAAAGAGCTCTTCACCTATAAGCGTATAGTCGCAAGATACCACAAAGAAGGGCAATTGATGAGCCTGTGCCGTGCCTGCCGTTTGTATCGCACCCGTGGAGAAGCCGGTTTCTGCCAAGATGAGAGACTCCGCATAGAAGGAGCCCAAGAAGAAGTTTGCCGCCGGCTGTTCTCTTAGCATGATGCCATCAATCCCCGCCACGAAGCCAAACTGGTCATCAGTGAGGTAGAATATGTTATCTGCTTTATAAGCATCAGCTCTTCCGGCTCTGATATAGGCTTCTTGCACCACTTCTTTGGCTGCCGAAAGCACCATAGAGAAGCGGCAAGGAACGATGAGCTCTGTGCCATATTCAGCGCTCTTCTCAGCAAGCTGACTTAGTATGGTGAGGCTGGCAATGGTTTCGATATTATCCAGATCGCTGATGCCGGGCACGAAGAGTATTGGTTTACCCTTTTCAGTAGCGCGGCCTATTGCTTCTTCCATGCTATCTAGGCCAGATATGCGGCGAATAAAGAACTCTTTCCCTCTTTGGGCAGCGATGATATAATAGATGATGGCAAAGCAGATGAGCAGCAGGATCACGAGAAAGCCCAGCTTATTGGTGTTGAACCACTGTTCTATAGTGATTGCGGATGCCTCGAAAAACAGATCATCATCGATGAAGTGAACCTGTAGCCTATAGTGATATTCTTTGTTGATTTCCAGCTCGCTATCTTTATAAGTGCCGCTGGACTGATTGATCTTGGCGATCTCTTCCCACTTAGAATCGTCATTCATCCTATATATGGTGACGTATTCGGTGAGGGGACAGGTCTCCCAAGAAAGGTCTATAGCCGTGCCGTCATCACAGGGGCAATCTTTGGCAATGAAGACATTTGCAAAGACCGAAGTGCTCAAAAATACAAAGGCAAGAAAGAGCATACACTTGCGCATATTATTCTCCTAAAAAGAGCTTTTGAACTGAAGAGTCCCGATTCCGGTATCAGCAGAAACGGGATCATCAGCTCAATAGATACATCGAGATTTATTCTTGAAAAGCGGCTTTGATATTGCCGGTAAGCTCGATGATGGATTTAATTTGTTCTTTGTTATAAACACCGTCTTGATCGCTATTGATCAGCTCTCTAAGCTCCTGCACATTCTCAAGCGCAGTTTGGAAGGCAGCTTGTTCTACCACATGCTCGCTTTTGATTTGCTTAAGATTGGAGTGAAGGTGGTTGAAGGTTCCTTTTTGAGCCAAGACCTTAGTGCGCTCTGCAGAGTAATCTTGATCCACCAGCCAAGCGATGCGGTTTGCGGCTTCGATCCAGCCACCCATGAGCATAAGTGTATAGTTGTCATAGTTCTCAGCTTCCCAGAGCGCGCTTTCCACGTCCTCTTTATGGAAGTCGAGAGCCTTATCCAATCCATCCCAGTCGCTCTTTTCAATCATGGTCTTCATCTCGTCCCCGAGGCGATTAACTTCGGATTCGAGACCGAGCAAGCCGGTGAGGCTCATCATCTGAGCAGAGATGTCTCTGAGTTTGTTCTTATCTCTACCTTTTGCAGCGAGAACTGCATCAGCGGTGAGAAGTCCCAGTGAGAACGCATTGCGAACTTCTTCTTGCTTTGTCTTAAAGATTTCGGTGGGCACTGCCGCGGCAATGTCTTTCACCTGAACCTGATCCAAGCTCGCATAGACTTCTTTAAAAGAAGGCAGCGGAGCGAAGGTTGTGATCATAGATGCCATCTCTTCATCAGGCAACTGATCGGCTTTTTTCTTGCATCCCCAAGAGAATAGCAAGCTTAGTGCTATGACAGCAATTATTAAACGAGTCTTCATTATCGTTACTCCTTATTCTTTAAAATAATATTTTATCTTAATCCAGGTGATAAGATTCAGCGCCAAGGCAAAAAGCATTATCACCAGTGCATTATAGTTCCATGTTTTGCGTCTATATCTCCCCACCAGCTTGATGGAAGAGAGAAACTCATTCTTCCCGCTGTTTAGAACCCTGCCATCCATGATGCTCACGGCAGAGTTCAAATAGCCGTTCACAATGCGGTTAGGATCCCACTTTTCAGCGAGTTTTGTTTTTGCATAATAGATCTCAGTTCGCTTCTTTTGGAACTGGGAGCTACTGATTGTAGCATTCCTGTAGCCTTGCAAATATGTCAATTCTTTTTTCTTAATAGTGTTCAATTTCTTATGAAATGCGGTATTTTTGGCATAAGCTGTGGCGAGTCCCTCAAAGAGCCAGCGTGAGGGCACGACCTGCACAATCTCAGGGATGGGATGCTTTTCATAGAGCTTAAGATCGTGGTTCATTCTCTCAAATTCTATCACCGCACCGCCAAAGATAATCTGCGGAATGAGTATCAGCGGCAGGAAGTTTATGATCGCTCTATTTTCTTTGATAAAAGCAGAGGTAAGCAGCCCTATGGAATTGCCTATGAGCGACGCCAGATAGAAATAGAAGATATTTATAAAGCTTAGCCCGCGTATATCCAAGACCAGCGCTGCGATGCTGTGATACAATACAGCTTGTATCAGCCCAAAGAAGGATAGTACCAAGAGCTTTGAGAACTGATAGTTGCTCGCCTTAAGATTCATCAGTCTCTCACGCAGGATGATCTTTCTCTCGCTTAGTATCTCCTCCATAGAGTTCGACATCCCCAAAAAGATGAAAGCAATGATGGAAACAAATATATATATAGAGATGTTATTGTTTTCGGCATAAGAGTATACGCCCGTGGTGGTATGGCGCAGGATGAAGGAGATGATCAGCCCCAAGAGCGGCGCTTCCAGGAAGGTGATGAGATTATTGGTACGATTTCGTATCTTCATCTTAAAGCTACGCGAGATGAAGGAGAGCATAGAGATATAATAGCTCTTCGGCTTGAGCCTCTTCTCTTTTCGCTTCACGCTCGCAGAGGGCACAGGCAGGCTCTGAACATCGCTGAGCATCAGCTCATAGAGCATCTTGCGCTTATATTTATCCCGCCAATAGTCCGGCGGAAACATACGCTTTGCCTGCACCTGTTTATGAGTTTGCTCATACACGGGCTGTCCCATCTCGTCATAAAGCGGATAGGTGATTATATCATAGAAATAGTCGGTAGTGAGCAGGTGTCTTTTCTTCTCCACCTCAGCCTTACGCACGCTCAGCATGCTCAGCTCTTCATCAAAATAGCGGAAGCTCTCCGTAGGCGTGCCATAGAAGGCAATCTTTCCGCCCATATCCATCATCATAACGCGGTCGAACTTCCTATAGATACTGCTATTTGGCTGATGTATGGTGAGGATCACAATCTTATCTTGCTCACAAAGGCTTGATAGTATCTCTATGATGTGCTCCGCATCGTTGAAAGACAACCCGCTGGTGGGCTCATCACAGATGATGATGGTAGGCTCAAAGAGCAGCTCCAGCGCGAGATTGAGTCGCTTTCTTTCCCCACCGCTGAGGTTCTTTTTCTTAAAATCTCCCACGATAGTATCGCGATGTTGGCTTAGATTCACCTGATGCAGGATATTATTCACCTTTTGCTCAAGGATCTCCTTTTGCACCTCAGGCATTCTCAACCTTATCCTATACCAAAGGTTTTCATACACGCTGAGGTTGGGATAAAGCAGGTCGTCTTGCGGAACGTAGGCAATATGCTCCTGAAAATATGAGATATTAGTATAGAGGTTTTTACCATCTATCCGTATCTGACCATAAGTGGGCATGATCTCCGAGGATAGCACTTTGGTGAGAGTTGATTTACCACACCCGCTTTGCCCCAGGATTGCCACCATCTGCCCTTTATTCGCTTCAAAGGATACAGAATCCAGCGCCATCACCCCATCAGGGAAGTAGTGCTTAATATCTGTGACCACATAGGATTCTATCTCAAAAGGAGTTTCAATCAGATCATAGAAGTTATTGATTCTATAGTTCTTTTTATCTATGGTAAGGGTATCTATATTGAGGTTAAAGAGTCGCGGCTCACTTAACTCCTGCTGATTTATAAAGACCTGAAAGCCCTTGCGTGGCGGATAGATATAAAAGCCATCATCCCGATATTGTATACTTGTGATGCTCTTATCACTATCCTCTCGTGAGATATGCAGATAACCCTTATCCGAGATGATATATAAAGCCTGCGGAAGGTAGTCCTCTATGCCGATTACAGCTCTATCTTGTATCACCATCCCCAGGTGGAAGGGGGCATAGTTCCTGATCTGCAAAGTATCGTCATAAAACACTTCATAACGCCGATTGTGAGACATCTCTCTGCCGTTTAGGCTCATCGATCCGTTGTAAACCACAATGCTATATGAACTCTTAAACTTACGGAAGATAAACTCATATTCCGGCTTACGGAAGACTATATCATCCGCCTGATCTCTTTGTGAATACATCTTTTGCAAACAAGAATAGCTATACTCACGATCAGCAATCATCAAGACGGAAGATTCATTTAGCAGATGAATAGCATTTTGCTCCGCCTTTTGTCCGTCCAAGATGGCATTACTACCGCTTCCAACGCTGAGAAACATATACTTATCGATAGCAAAGATAGCCCCTTCATAAGCGCTGAGCCTTGAATCCCTATATTGAATATCCGCCGGATCACCATGCCCAAAGACCACGTAATCCGAAAATACAGAATGCTTTACATGGCTGAGATGATGACGGCAGACGATATGCACGGACTCCTGAGCTTGCTTTTCAAAGTGATCAATAAGCGGCAGGAAAGTAGCCGCACTAATATTGAGATTCTTCGCCAGCTCCATGATCTCGGTGAGGTCGCTGATTGCAAAATCCGCCTCAGTATTTGCCATGATCACCAGCGATTGAATCAACCTTATCTTATCGAAAACCGAGAGATGTCTATCCAGATACACAAAGACATCCTCAATGCGATATTCACTTTCCACTATCTCTTTTACATAGGTTTCCCAAGATACATCCACCTGTGCAAAGAGATTGATGAGTAGCGAATAAAGGATCTCTATCTCTGCGCCCGATATCTGGCTATCGCTTTTCAGAATATAGACATAGAGGCGGGTGACCATATCGATGGTCTTCTTCAAGCGCTCCTGCTTTTCTTTTTGGAAAGATTGATTTCTCAGCATCCTGCAAGCCTTATCAAACTAAAGTTCATGTCAAGAAAAATATCCGACTCACATCGGAGCCGGATACTTAAGTCTTTATATTGTTATTTGATCTAATTATTCATAGCGCAAGGCATCGATTAGATTGAGGTTTGCCGCCTTCTTTGCCGGATACCAGCCAAAGAAGACGCCGATTGCCATAGAAAAGCTCACGGATAGCGCGATAGACCAAGGTGTAACGGCGATATTCCAACTCATGGTATTACCCACGATCTTTGCAGCACCGAAGCCCAGCAAGATGCCGAGTATACCTCCCATAATGCTGATAGAGATTGCCTCGATGATGAATTGCAGCAGCACATCTCGCTTTCCTGCACCCACAGCCATGCGGATGCCAATCTCTTTTACGCGCTCCGTCACCGAAACCAACATGATATTCATGATCCCGATTCCGCCCACGAGCAGCGATATGCCGGCGATAGACGCCAAGAGTATGGTCATTGTATTAGAGACTTCGTTTGCAGTTTCTGCCAGCTCCGTTTGCGAACTCACGATGAATTCCTCACTGGTAGTACCGCGATGACGCGCCTGCAAGAGATCCAATATATCCTGTTGCAAGAGATGTATGCGATCTTTACTTTGTGCAGATACTATCACAGACATCACGCGCCAGCGTCTACCCAAAAGCCTTTGGAAGACCGTGGTATAGGGCGCGATTACGATATCGTCTTGATCATGCCCCATCACGCTTTGACCTTTCTCGGTTAACACTCCCCTCACGGTGAAGGGAATGTTTCTGATGCGTATCACCTTATCTATGGGATCTATATCTCCAAAGAGGTTATCTGCCACAGTTTTACCGATAACGCAAACCTTGTTTCCATTTTCCACATCCGAGCCATAGAACAATTCACCTTGTGCTATGCTCATGTTGCGGATGAAGAAATAGTCCGCATCCACTCCGGCAATGCTTCCGCGCCAGTTTTTGCCTTCATATTTCAGCTGTCCCCAGGTGTTATAAACCGGTGAAGCATAAAGCAAGCCATCCAGATCGCGCATGGCTTCCACATCGTCCACTGTGATGAGGTTACCCCCGCCCGCAGCTTGCCGCACAGCCGTTCCGCTAAAGTTTGAATGTGCCATGATCACGTTTGTGCCCATAGAGCTTACTTGATCTTCAACGATCTTTTTAGCGCCCTGACCGATAGCGAGCATAGTGATCACAGCCGCCACGCCGATGATGATTCCCAGCATGGTAAGAAAGGTTCTTGTCTTATTTCTCGTGAGAGACTTCAACGCAATTTTTATTATTCCAAATATCGACATAGCTTAATCTTCCTCCAATGGCAAGTTCTTGAGATCAACTCTCGCATCAGCAGGGTTTTCATTGATTATATCCGAGATTATCCTGCCATCACGGAAGGTGATATGACGATTTGCATAGCGTGCGATCTCTTGCTCGTGAGTGACAAGCACTACGGTCTTACCCTGACGGTGCAGCTGTTGAAATACAGCCATCACCTCGATACTCGTTCGTGTATCCAGGTTCCCCGTAGGCTCATCTGCAAGAATGAATGAGGGGTCGTTCACGATAGCCCGTGCGATTGCCACTCTTTGCTGTTGCCCGCCGGAAAGCTGATTTGGAAAGTGCGTAGATCTATCTGCAATGCCAACTATTTCAAGAGCTTGCATGGCTTTTGCCTTACGCTCTTGAGCGCTGCTTTTTTTGGAATACAATAAAGGGAGTTCCACATTTTCCAGCGCGCTGGTTCTCGGCAAAAGGTAGAAGCTTTGGAATACAAAGCCTATCTTCTCATTGCGTATCACGGTGAGCTGTTCGGAGCTCATCTTATGGACTTCCACTTCGTCGAGCCAATAGCTTCCCTCAGTAGGTTTATCCAGACAACCCAAGAGGTTCATAAAGGTGGTTTTTCCGCTTCCGCTGGCGCCCATCACAGCTATGAATTCACCGTTATTCACCGTTATATCCACATCCCTGAGCGCATGCACATTTATCTGACCCATGATATAGGTCTTTGAAAGTCCTTTAGTTTCAAGTAAAAGCGTGTTCATTAGAATCTTCTCATTCCCGGTCCCATGTTGCTGGTAGGCGCTTTTTTGGGATCATTATATTTCACACCGGTGATGAGCGTGGTTTTGTCGTCCATTTCTTCTAAAAGCTCAACGAATGCACCGTCTGAGATGCCTGTCTTTACTGCCATTGGCGTGGGGACATCATTTTTGAGCACCCATACCACGGAGTACTTGCTCATGCCTTGACCACCGCCTCCGCCGCCCATCATAGGCATACCCATTCCTCGGCCTCTGCCGCCTCCGGGTGCTTCTGCAGCCTCATCTTTAGCCTCAGCGGCTTTGGCTTGCTGTGCGCTCATCGCTTCTTGAATAGCATTGCGCCCTGCCATGAGAATATCGTCGTTCCATTTCAGGCCAAAGAGCTCCCAAAGCTCTTTGCTGGGACGGAAGCGCGTGGCTGTTTCGGGGATGCGCAAAGCTTGTGGGCTAGCTTGCAGGATGAATGTTACATTTGTAGTCATGCCGGGAAGCAGCTTGCCATCAGGATTTGATGCGTCCACTATAACCTGATAGGTTACAACGTTTGATTCCGTGATGGGATTTAGCCTCACCTGCTGAACTTTGCCATAAAAAAGCTGATTAGGATGAGCATCAACCGTGAATTCCACGGGCATATCCAGCTTGATTTTGCCTATATCTGCCTCGTCAACACCTGCGGTGATCTGCATCTTATCCAGATTATTCGCAATGATATACAAGGTGGGGGAGTTCAGGCTGGCGGCCACGGTTTGACCTTCGTCCACAGCACGCGAAACTATCACGCCATCAATGGGGCTGGTGATATGCGCATTGGAGAGGTTCTTTTCGGCTCTCTGCAGGTTTAGCTGAGAGTTTGCCAAGTTTTGCTGCGCGTTTTGATAGCGGAAGCGAGCTTTGGTAAGATCATATTCCGAGGTCATATCTTTATCATACAGCTCTTCTTGGAGGTCAAAATCCAGCTTTGCTTCTTGCATAGATGTGGTGGATTTTGCCAGTTCGCTTCGTGCTACTTCCAGCGCCGTATCCAAAAGCTCGGTATCAAGCTTTGCGAGAAGCTCGCCTCTTCTTACCTTTTCATTGTGATCTTTATACAACTTTTCAATCTTACCGCTCACCTCGGTTCCCACGTTCACGAGCACATAAGGATTCAGTGAACCCGTGGCGGTGACCACTTCACGGATAGCCCCGCGTGAAGGAGAGTCCATTCTCCATTCCGGAGCGGATTTAGCTTTTCTATATCTAACGAACAAGACTACTGCGATGACTACTATTATCAGGATTACTACATATTTAATATATTTCTTCATTTTTACCATTTCCCTAAGATCGGTTTTGACATTTGAAAGTTTAAGCTCTCTTGAGTTTTGAGGATTTCATAGCGATTATTTTCATACTCAAGCCTTGCATCTATATAAGAAGTCCTGGTTTTATCCAGTTCAAGAAGTTCAATGAGACCCAGGCGGTAGCGCTCCTGCGCGATCTCTATCTGTGCCGAAGCTTGCTCAAGCCTTTCTGCATAGAGGCTTTCCAAGCGCAAGAGATACTCTAAAACCCTGCTCTTATTTTCATAGTCGCTTTGGCTCTGCTGTATCGTATCTTCAAGATTCAGCTCAGTAAGCTGTTTAGCAATCTTTTGCCTGCTCGCACTTTCTCTATTGGTGAAAAAGCTGAGCAGGGGATAAGAGAGGCTGAGATATGCGTTATGAACGGTGTTATATTGATCAAAATCGAAATCAGCGCCGGATACCTTGCGCGAAAAGCCGTAGCCTAAGTTCAGCCGCGGCAGATAGCTAAGATTGTTCTGCGTGAGGTTCAGATCATGCTTTTTAAGCTCTTGCTCCAAAAGCCTCAGTTGAATCATCTCCGAACTGTCAAAAGCGGGAACGTCCTTATTTATATCGATATCCAGCTCCTGCAGGGGATAGCCTTCGTCCTTCATTTGGATCAAGGAAAAGAGCTCGGCGCGCGCATTCTCTATCGTGTTTTCCAGCTGAACAATGCTGATCTCAGAATTCATCACGGCAATCTCATTTTGCTTTACTTCAAAAGGCGTGATCTTGCCGAGACGAAAGAGAGTTTTGCTCTGCTCCCACACTCTGTTTTGGATCTCAAGGTTCTCGCTGAGGGCTTCCATGCGCTTCGTGTTTGAAAGCACACTGAGAAAGGCTTGGAACACCTTGTAGGCATATTCGCTTTTGTTTTTCTGAAGTCTCAATTGCGCGCTTTGATCGTCCAAGAGAGCGCTGCGATAGTTAAAATAGCTGGGATCGTTCAAACTGATGGTTTTGGATATATCGATTCCTGCATGACTGCTTAGCGATGAACGCGAGACCGGCGGATCGAAGTCCTTATTTATCCCCGCGCTGATGCTTGCTTCCGGAGCAAAATTCCACAAAGCGGAGGTCAAAGCACTTTTCGAGCTCTCTGCGCTGAGCAGCTCTTTTTGGATGTTCAAGCTATGCTCGATGCCATGCTCGATCAGATCATCTAATGTGTAAACGCTTGCCGCCATTGCGATTGGCAGCAAGATAAACAGTATTAAGGCTAACTTGTTTCTCACTTTTTTCCTTCTTATATATTCAAATTTAACTCTATTTAGACTACAATCTATACGGTTGTCTAACAATTTCCCTGCAAATCTTTTTTAAAAAAATAAGAGAATTATATTTGAGCACAAAATCTATGACGGGCGATTTAAGGCAAGATATTTCTTTGAATCTGCATTTAAGCATCCCATAATTCTATGATATTTAAGCTGATGTCAGCCCGGCTCACCATGCCATCCCTATAGGTTTCTGCTATAGATGTGGTCATGATGTGGTCATCGCCATGAGCATATCATGACCACATCTCCACCTGCACCCAATAGGGAAGATGTGGGAAATACGGCATTTAGCGGCATGAAATAAAAGAAGAGAAAATCCGCCATTTACGCGATAATTCTGCCTGATAATAATTAAATTATAGTCTCTAATAGCTTGCCATTGCGCTCAATGCGCCTCTTTTTGTTCAACTTTGCAAGCTATCGTGCTTGACGAGATTTCAAGCTTGTGTAATCTTGCACTTAGGAAGTATTTTGGATTATTGCGTAGTGATGCATAGAGTCAGAAGTCTGAAAGGCGCATCGAGTGCAAATAAGCCAAAAAATATACGAACTTTAGGATAAAAGTTTTAATTATGATGAAAAAGACCTGTATCATTCTCGCACTTTTGACCATTGCGCTCGCCTTGACCGCAGTTGTCAGTTATGACTATCAATTGGATATGCCCAAAATCACGAGATCTCAATTTGGGGTATCGGTTATGCTCAGCGGCGCCGAATCAGCCGGCTTACCCGGTGAGCCGGACCTGCCATATTTTGGCTATAGCCTTCTTTTGCCCAAAGGAAGCGAGGCGAAAGATGTCTCCGTTATCCGCAGTGGCAGGGTGGAAATCAAGCTTGACGGCAAGATCGCGCCGGTGCAAACTCAATATCCCTTTTCACACCCGATCAAAGAAAAGCCGGATGCGCCTAATCCTGATATCTACAATAGTGACAAAGCTTTCCCGCTTGAGTGCGCAAATGGACTCAGAACTGACTTTATGAACGGACACAGTCTGGTTTTCGGCAACTTCTCTCCTTTTGAGTATTATCCGCAGCAAAATCTCTTGTATTTCTATACAAACGCGCGTGTGGAAATCCATGAAGAATATACGGGCAGAGCAAATGCCGCGCTGAGTTTGCTTAAAGAAGACGCATTTGTTTTAAATAAAATAAATAAGATTGTAGATAATCCGCAAAGACATGTTCAGCCGAGATATGATGTATTGCGCGCCATTGAATATCTCATGATAATCGATTCCGCAAAGGAAGATATCTGGCAAGAACTGGCTGATTATCTCTATTCTATCGGCATCTCCAGCGAGATGGTGGATGTGGGCTATATCATTGCAAATAGCAGCGGACAGGACGATCAAGAGAAGATACGCAACTTTATCATCAACTATTATAATGAAAATCCCTTGCGCTATGTGCTTTTGGGCGGTGATGTAGATGTAATCCCTCATCGCGGGTTCTATGTGAATATGGGCACGGGAAGTCAGGTGGATAACGACATTCCTGCGGATATGTATTATAGCTGTTTAGACGGAACTTGGAACGATAACAATAATAGTTATTGGGGCGAGCCGCAAGAGGCTGATCTCACGCCGGAGCTTGCCATAGGCAGGATTTGTTATAATAACGACGAAGAGATTCAGAACCAAATTCATAAGATAAAGTCCTATCAGACCACGCCCGTGGAGGATGCCATCAAATCTTCTTTCTTCTGCGGTGAATGGCTGTGGGAGGGACCTACATGGGGCGGAGACTATATGGACGAGATGATAGGCGGAAGCTCCATGCACGGATATACCACCGTCGGCGTGCCCACGGATTGGGATATCACAAAGCTCTATGACAGAACTTATGGCTATGACGGTGCTTGGGGTTCTTCGCATGTGCGTCCCATCCTTTCGCAAGGCACAAATCTCGTGAACCACTTGGGACACTCTTTTACAAATTATAACATGCGTTTAAGTAATAGACAAGTCAGCGCAAATACTATCACAAATAACGGTGTAGATCAGAACTATTCCATCTATTTCACTCAAGGCTGTTATGCGGGCAGTTTCGACAATCGTGAGACCAATCCCGGGCAATATACTGCGGATTGCATCTCTGAAGTCTTTACGGGGATAGCAACTTCGGCTGCGGGCATGATCTCAAACTCTCGCTACGGATGGGGAGTGCAGGGCTCTACAAACGGTGCAAGTCAAAAGATACACCGTCAATATATAAATGCACTCTTTGGTAAAGATGAGTATGAACTTGGCTGGTCTTTGGTGGATGCTAAGATTGCAAATATTCCTTATACTCATAATACTCCGGTGATGTTTTGGGTTATCTATAACATGAATCTTTTCGGGTGTCCCGCTACAAAGGTCTGGACGGATACCCCGCAAGCCATCACTGTGAATATGCCTTATCTCTGGCCTATGCAGCAAACGCAACATCAAATAGATACAGATGCAGAGAATGTCTTCCTCAAAATCAAGCAAGGCGATAACCTCTTGTATGAAGATTTTAGCGAAGACGGCAACTTCACGGTGGGCTTTTTTACTCCGCTCATGCCGGGAGAATATGAGGTATTCCTGACGGCAGTTGGCAGGTATCCTTATTCCACTGAGTTTGAAGTGATCTTGGAAGATGTTCCTTACATTGCAACGCAATCGCTGATATATCCTGAGCCGGGCATGCTTTTCCACACCGGGCAAAATGTCAGTCTCGGGCTAACGCTTGCCAATATCGGCACGGCAGATCAGCTGGAAGGCGGCACTCTCAGCATCGTCAGTATGTCGGATAATATTGAGGTGGTTCAAGGCAGTTGTGATTTTAGCGCATTGGCAGCCGGTGCAACTATCGATCTTGAGGATGCCTTTGAGATAGCGATAGTGGGCAATTTCCCGGATAGGCATCAGGCGAGATTTAAGATTCTTGCTGATTATGACGATTATGTTTCCCATACTAATCACTTTATCATCCTCTCTACGCCAAATATCTCTATGGAAAGCTATCACCTCATTCATGCAGATAATTGTGTGAATCCCGGTGATCTTGTGGGCGTCTCTATTGCGCTTAAAAACACAGGTAGCGGAACGGCATTCAATCCCATGCTTATCCTATTCCCTTATGATGATCTTGGAGTGGCAGATGTCTTTGATGTGAACTTTAACCCTCTGCCGGGCGGCGAGTCCATAGACTATGGCTTGGTGTTTAATATTCAAATCTCTCCCGAAGCGGAGCCCGGGGATGTTGCGTCCATCGGCTATATACTCTCTGCAGAAAATGGAGATATCGAAGACGGAACATTCCGCATACCCATTGGCATGGTTACCTATAGCTTTGAACACGATTTAGAAGGCTGGGAAAGCGTTCAGCTCAGCAGTAACTTTGTAAATCAATGGCATCGCTCGGAGGCGCGGAACAATACCGATGGCGGAAGCTTTAGCATGAAGTTTGGCTCTACCGGTAGCGGAGACTATGCGGCATCATCCTTTGGTGCACTTGTTTCGCCTCTTGTCAATATCACGCCGGGCAGTAAGCTCAAGTTCTGGCATTGGATGGATGCAGAGAATCATAGCACCATCAGTTATCAGGCTTGGGATGGCGGCTTGGTTGAGATGTCCCTCAACGGCGGTGATTGGGAGCTTATTCTTCCTGAGAACGGTTATCCATATTCGATCTCGCGTAATCCTGCTTCGCCCTTTGAAACGGGAACCTTGGTCTTTTCCGGCAGCTTTGATTGGCGTGAAGAGATCTTTGAGCTTTATGATGCATCAGGCGTAGCGCAATTCCGCTTTGTATTCGGCAGTGATGCTTACGTTGGCGGTGAAGGCTGGTATATCGATGACATCCTTGTGGAAACGCCCACGGTCAGCAATCCTGAAGCACCCGGCATCATGCAGCCGCTTATCTTAAAACAAAACTACCCTAATCCTTTCAATCCTGAAACTACGATCAGCTTTAACCTGCCTCGTGCAGAAAATGTTTTGTTGAATATCTATAACATTAAGGGGCAATTGGTTAGAACTCTGGTCGATGGCTCCCTTCCCTCCGGTGCTCACAGCCTGGTTTGGGATGGGAAAAATCACGGCGGCGAGCTTGTCTCCAGCGGGATATATTCTTACCGCATAAGTGTGGCAGGTGAGCAGCAAACCAAAAAGATGTTGTTAATAAAATGAAAAAATACCTTATTTTAACGGGTGCCGGCATCAGTGCTGAATCCGGCATTCGCACCTTTAGAGATAACGACGGACTTTGGGAAGATCACGACGTGAATGAAGTGGCGTCCATTGATGGATACCGCCGAAATCCTGAACTGGTCTGGCGCTTTTATAAAGCACGCTTTCACCAAAGTCAGGAAGTATCTCCAAATCCCGGACACTATGCGCTCGTGGAGCTTGAAAAAGCTCTGGGCGATAACTTTCACATCATAACCCAAAATATTGATGGTCTGCATATTACGGCGGGCAATCAGCGTGTAATCGAAATGCACGGCTCTTTGCAGGATTGCTTTTGCGAGTCTTGTAATACCTATTATAAAATGGCTGAGATCGATCTCAGTCCTGATCTGCCTTTGTGTGAGGAGTGTAATGGTTTTCTCAGACCGGATATAGTTTGGTTTGGCGAAGTGCCTTACAAGATGGGCGAGATCGAATCTCTCTTGCGTAAGTGCGAGGTCTTCATGGTGGTCGGCACCAGTGGAGTGGTCTATCCTGCCGCAGGGCTTGTTATGACCGCTAAGTATCTGGGCGCAAAGACAGTTGCAATCAACCTCGAAAAGCCTGATAATATGTCTTTTATAGACGAATTTCATCAGGGTAAAGCAGGTGAGATCTTGCCTGATTTCGTGCAAAATATCGTGGAGAGTCTGTGATCGATACCGAGCTCTTTTTTGGGGCTGACTTCTTTGGAGAAGATCAAGAACCCAAGTTGAGTCTCAAGGAAGGTGAGCTCAGAGAGGTCGCCGTCCTATTTGCCGATATCAAAGGCTTTACCAATATCTCAAACCTCTTTGCGCCGGAGGTTATCCATCTCAAAATGGATGAGATACTCAAGATATTTAGCCGTAGTATAAACTTCTATGGCGGCTTTGTCGATAAATATATAGGCGATGGAGTAATGGCGCTATTCGGTGCTAAGAAAGCGAGTGAGCAGGATACGCAAAGGGCTATTCTTGCGGCTATTAAGATGCAGGAGCAACTTAAGCTTTATAACTCGCTTCTCAGCCGAGAGCCGGGCTTTGAAGAGCTGGAACTTGGCTTGAGGATAGGTATCAATACCGGCTTGGTCTCGGTGGGGAAAGTGGGAGAGTCCCGTGAGGGGGATTTCACCGTATATGGACCTCAGGTGAACTTGGCAAGCCGTATGGAGAGTAATGCGCCGGTAAATCGTATCATGATGCCGCGTGAGACCAAGGAGCTCGTGGATTCTGTGTTCGAGTTTGAGCATAGGGGAGAGGTCATGGTCAAAGGCATGGATGATCCCATAGATTGTTGGCTGGTGACGGGGCAGAAGATTGAGAAGAGTAGTCCTCGTTCAAATAAGTTCATCGGGCGGGAGGAAGAGCTCTCTGTCTTGGCGGATGCTTTTCAGCGCTCTAAGCAAGGTGTCCAGATCATTGGTCTCAAAGGAGATGCGGGCATTGGCAAGAGTAGGCTCATCAGTGAGTTCATCTCGTCTGTGTCGAACATCTCGCTCTTGAAAGGCTATTGCTCGCCTATATCGCCCAGTCCATTTAATGTTTTCACCAATCTCTTGCAGATCTATTTTGACATCAATCCAAATGAGAAGACTGCGCTGAAGAAAGATGCACTGCATAAGGCTCTCCGTGGGCTTGCAGAGGAGTGTGGGGATGATTCCGTCTTGGATGCCTTGCCGCTAATCGGCTTTCTGATGGAGATCCGCATTCCTGATGCACGGCTTCAGCAAAAGGGTAAAGATCTCTTGGATCATCTCTTTCGTGCATTGGAGACTGTTCTCTTTGCCATTATCAGTCTTGCGGAGAAAAAGGGGCGGGATATCATCATAGTTCTGGAGGATATCCATCTCGCAGATGAGGCGAGTGCGCAGCTTTTGGACTATCTCTTGCAGAGCTTTGATCAGCGGGGGACAGCGGCGCTTCTTTTGTTCAGTTATAGGCTGGATTATGAGATTCTTCCTTGCGTGGTGGAGCATCCGCGGTTCACTCTTTTGGAGCTTAGGGCTTTCTCCAGAGAGGTGATGGATGAGATGCTCAAGCAATATACTGCCGGTTTGCGGCTTGGGGATGAGACCTTGAAGCTGGTGCGAGAGCTGTCCGGCGGCAATCCCTTCTATTTGGAGCAGTGGAGTAGCTATATCGGCTCTCTGCCTCAAACTGATCTTGATGAATATCCTGTGCCGGGGAATATTCATGCGCTGATCCTATCGCGCTTGGATGCTCTTCCTCACAATCTGAGGCTGATGTTGCACAAAGCATCGGTGATTGGCAATGAGTTCTTTGTGGATATCCTGCGTGAGATCGATAAGAAGCTCAATGAAGATGAGGATGTGGCGCAAACCCTTACCGATCTTGAGGATCACTCGCTCATCATGAAGCTTTTAGGCTATGATTATTCCAGCTATCTCTTTAAGAATATCACCACGCGTGAGGTGGCTTATCAAACTCTTTTGCATCAGAATAGGAAGATGCTGCATCAGCTGGCAGCGGAGGCTATAGAAAAGCTCTTTGCGGATAGGCTGGATTCCTTCGTTTATGCTTTGGCGGATCATTATGATAAGGCGGAGGATGAGGTCAAGGCGGAGCTTTGGCTTTCCAAGGCTTTGAAGAAGGCGCTGAAGCTGCATGACAATCCTCTGGCGATACGGCTGGCAAAGCGGCTCTTGGAGTTTGTGGAGGAGCCGGAAAGGCGGGCGGAGACGCTTATGACCTTGGCGGATGCTTTGTGGATAGGCGGGGCGTGGGATGAGGCTGTTTCTGCTATCAATGATGCGGCTGAACTCATTGATTCTCAGTCGGCTATATATTGTGAACTTTATAGATTAAGGGGTATGACGGCCTTTTATCGCGGAGAGCTTGATCAGGCGCGGACGGCTTTTGAAAGCGGGCTTGCTCTCGCTCGCAGTCTTGATGATAAGTATCAGACATGCATCGCGCTGAATAGTATGGGCATTTGGCATCAGCACAATAAAGAGTTTGATGCAGCGCTTGAGAGTCATCAGGAAAGCCTTGCTTTGGCGCGTGAGATCAATGACGCTCAGCGGCAGGCGAAGACCTTGTCCAATCTTGGGCTCATCTATCTTGAAAAAGAGGAGTCTGTGCGGGCAAAAGAGCTCCTCTTGGAGAGTCTCAGCATCGCGCGCAAGCATCAATTCTTAAGGGATGAATCCATAGCATTGGGTAATCTCGGTTGGGCTAATTATGTGACAAAAGACTACGATGAGGCGCAGATGTGGTTGATGCAAAAGCTCGCTTTGGCAGAAAAGATGTTCGATAAACCGGAGCTTATCAAAGCCGTGGGGAATCTGGGCAATATCAGCTATGCAAAGGACGACTATGAAAGTGCGCTAAAGTATTATGAACGAAGCCTTGCGCTCAAAGAACAGATCGGCAATCAAAAGGAGATAGAGGCCAGCCAAAAGGCAGTGGAAACAGTGCGCGCTAAGCTCGCTGAAAGCTAATCTTTTCTTCTCTGAATGAGATTGGAGAAGACTATCAAAAATAGCCCGATAAGCGTGGAGGGAAGTATCGCCTCGTTAAGCACGATTCGGATGAATACCAATGAAAGAAAGGGCGTGATAAATACCAAGTTCGAGATGCGAGCTGTGTTCGTGCTATATTCAAGTGCTTTCTGCCAAAAGAGGAAGGTGAGACCCATCTCAAAGATTCCTACCCAGATGGCGGCGATCGTGCCAAACGCGATCACTCCCGTGCTAAACAATGCTTTGCCGCTTATCAGCGCATATAAGACTATCAGAGATGTTCCTATCATAAAGTTATAAAAGAGCTTGATGCCCGCGTCGCGCTTGTCTTTCATGTTTAATATCCAATATCCTGCCCAGATGAAGGATGAGCCCAATGCCAAGGATATGCCGCCTATGTCATCAAACCTGAAGCTGGTCAGCTTGCCCCTGCTTGAGATCACCAGTATGCCTAAAAAGCTGATCAATAGTGCAAGTAAGTCTTTCGCTCTGAACCTTTCTTTGAAGAATATCACGCTGAAGATAAAAAGAACAATAGCCCAAGTGTAGTTCAGCGCCTGTGCTTCTTGTGCGGGAAGCCTGTCGTAGGCAGAAAACAAGACAAGGTAGTATAAGAAAGGATTGAGTAATCCCGCAGCAAGCGAGCTGCGGGTGTTTTGCCTGAACTCTTCAAAGAGCTTCTTCCTCGCGCAAAGGTTATATGCAAAGAGGAATAGTGTCGCCACCACAGATGAGATCAAAAGCAGTCCCAAAGGGCTAAGGTCAATCAGCGCAAGCTTAAACGCGCTGGAAACCGTGCTCCATGCGAGTATCGCCAAAGCGGCAAAGATCAGGCTTGCCTTGTCATCCTTTCTTGTCATGGTGTCTCCACATCCTTAATTTAAGCACAAAAAAGGGGGTGCAATACCCCCTATAATTAATGTATCTCTCGTATTACATTGAACCAAGGATGTTCTGATAGATATCACGCAAGGTATCATTTTCAGTCTGCGCTGCACCGAGTATGATGAAGTTCACGGCATCACGGCTTGTATTGTCGTGATGATACCATTTCAGTGCATATTCAATCATCTCTTCATATTCTTCAGTCTGATTGAGGGTAGATACCAAAGCTGCAAATATATCTACATCAGCGTTGATTTCTACGAGGTCTTTGAGGTATTGAACCTTGAGGGGCTGATCACCGCTCTTGTCGGCAATCTCGGCAGCTGTTTCCAGTATGCCAGCATCCGGAGGTCCAAGATCCATAGCTTTTTGGATTACGCTAAGAGCGTCTTTATACTCAGCAATCTCATAATAAGCAACAGAGAGGCTTATGAGGTTGTCAAGGTTTGCAGGAGCAAGCTCACTTGCTTTTTCAAAGTAGGTCGCTGCTTTGGCGAAGTTCTCAATGTTATAGTAGAAAGCACCGGTTTCGAGGTTGTAGTCAAGATTGTCCGGGTCTTGCTCTACGAGCGCAAGGAGAATCTCTTCTGCTCTTTCATTGTCTTCAAATTCTTTTTGATAGATGTCTTTCAGGCGAATCATCGGCTGATATGCTTCGGGTTGAAGCTCGTGTGCAAGTTCGAAGATTTCCATGGCTTTCTGAGTTTCACCTTGGCCTAAAAGCACGTCTCCTGCGCGATAGATACGCGCCCATGCACCTTCTTTATTGCGGTTCATGCTGCGAACATCAAGTCTTTCTTGGTCGGTAACATTCTCGTAAGCGGCGTAAATATCAAGAGCTTTGCTATAATAGAGGAAAGCTTCTTTGTTATATTCAACTGCTTTATCGGGGAAGTTTTCACCTTTGTGAAGGAAGATATCTCCCATTCGACGCAAGGAAATAGCGTGGTCGGGGTGTTCTTCTAATACCTTTTCATAAAAGTCTTGAGCTTTATCAACATTTTTCTGAGCATAATAAACATTAGCTGTCTTGGCGTTTACATTAGCTTGAGGACTCAGCTTCTGTCTGGTAGTAGTACAAGCTCCAAGCGCGAGCACGAGAACCAGCAGGGCAATCATGAGTTTTCTCATAAGAAATCTCCTATTAATAATTTGTTTCCCCCATAAATATTGAGATTGATATTAAGTCAAGCCAATTCTTAATAAAATAGCTTTTATCTACGGCTATAAAGCTGCAATCTCGCTTGATATCAAGAGCTTAGCTATAATAATAAGTATAGTATTCTTATTTGTAAGCAAAAGCAAAGCACAACCGAAATGCGCGCGAATATAAAATAATACAAGATTATTCTTGACGGATTGAGCGAGTTTAGAATATAAGAAAGCAACATAACCTTTAATCAATGCCAGTGAGCTTGAAAGGAGAACGAGTATGACACCACAATTTTTAGGACGCTGCATGTACGATCTGGACGATTATTCCCCAGAAGAGATAGTGTATATTCTAAAAGCAGCCAAAGGGATGAAACAAATCAACTTGCGGGAATACAAAAAGATACCCACCTTAAGGGGCAAGACTGTATGCACGCTTTTCATTGAAGAAAGCACTCGCACCCGCATGAGTTTTGAACTCGCTGCAAACCGTCTCTCAGCAGATGTAGTAAGCTTCCAAGCTAGCGTCTCATCGCTCCAAAAAGGAGAGAGTTTGCAAGACACCGTTTACACGCTAAACGCTATGGGCATAGACCTTTATTGCTTTCGCCACAGCTCCCCAGGAAGCTCTCAATTAGTGCACAAATACTCCCAGAAACCCGTGATTAACAGCGGCGATGGCAGACACGCACATCCCACCCAAGCGCTATTGGATATCTACTCTATCTGGGAAAGATATGGTGATTTGAGGGGGCTCAAGATCACAATCGTGGGCGATATTCTCCACAGCCGCGTGGTGCGCTCAAATCTCATCGGAATGATCAAACTGGGCGCCAAAGTGACCATTTGCGGTCCTAAGACCCTTGTCCCGGGCGGAATAGAGAGCGTTTACGGCTGCAAAGTTGAATACGACATAGGTCGCGCTTTATCCGGCGCAGATGTAGTGATGGGTCTAAGAATGCAATTCGAGAGAATGTCTGAAGGTCTTTTTCCCAGCCTGGAAGAATATAGCAAGCACTACGCACTTAATAAAGACACGCTGAAACACGCCAAACCCAATGCACTTATCATGCACCCCGGCCCGATGAACCGTGGCGTAGAGATCGTCCCCGAGATAGCCGATGGTGAACACAGCGTGATCGTAGAACAGGTAACAAACGGTGTTGCGATCAGGATGGCACTGATGTTTTTGATTCTCGGCGGAAGGGCATGACCCACAAAGGAGGAAATAATGCAATATCTCATTAAAAACGCAATGGTCTATATGGATAAAGAGCTCACCAAGCTCGATGTACTGATAAAGGGTAAGAAGATAAAAAGGATAGAAAAGGAAATAGATACGTCCGATGCGACAGTGATAGACGCAGAAGGCATGCATCTTTTCCCCGGATTCATCGACCTTCATGCGCACCTAAGGGACCCCGGCAATACCTATAAAGAAGACATAGTTTCCGGCACAAAGAGCGCAGCAAGAGGCGGATTCACCTCAGTTTGCGCCATGCCAAATACAGATCCCATCACCGATAACATCGCCTCCGTGGAATACATGCAACTGAGAGCAAAGGAGCACGGACACGCCAAAGTATATGTGATAGGCGCGCTCACAAAGCAAAGCAAAGGCGAAGAGATCAGCGAGATGGCAACGATGAAGTCCGGTGGAATAGTAGGCGTGAGCGACGACGGCTGGTGCGTGCAGGATGCCCGCCTGATGCTTTCCTGCCTGCGCTATGCAGCGAATTTTGACATCCCGGTGATCGTCCATCCGGAGGACTATGCGCTCGCCGGCAAAGGGCAGATAAATTCAGGCAGGATAGCCACAAAGCTCGGCCTTTCCGGCATCACGCCCCTGGCAGAAGAGGTGATAATCGCCCGCGACATCATGCTTGCAGAGAGCGCCGGAGCAAGGCTTCACATCGCTCATATCTCCACCGTCGGCGCATTGGAACTCGTACGAAACGCCAAGACCAAAGGTCTTCCCATCACTTGTGAAGTGACGCCCCACCACCTCGTTCTCAACGACGAAGCCTGCCTCGATTTTGACACAAACACGAAGATGAAACCGCCCTTACGCAGCGAAAGAGACCGCCTGGCATGCGTTCAAGCGCTAAAGAGCGGATTGATAGATTGCGTAGCCACCGATCACGCCCCTCATGCCGATTTCGAGAAGGAACGCGAGTTCGACCAAGCCCCATTCGGCATCATAGGCTTCGAGACAGCCTTCGGCATCCTCTATGAAAGCCTCGTTCTAAGCGGCGAGATCCCGCTTTCCACCCTCGTGGATAGCCTCACCAAGAATGCCGCAAGGATCCTCAGGCTTCCCGGCGGCGAGATCAAGACAGGAGTAGCCGCAGACCTCACTTTAATAGATCTAAACGCCACTACCACGCACACTAAGGACAACATCCTCTCCAAGAGTAAAAACAGCCCCTGGCTAAACAAAACCATAGCCAGTCGCGTGAAATACACATTTATGAACGGAAAAATCACCTATCAGGATAGTGAAGATGACTAAACCCCAATATCGCCAACGAGCAATCGTGCAAAGAGAAGAACTCTCTGAAGATTATTTCATCCTCTGGATTTGGGATGAAGACATGGGCGCACTATGCAAGCCCGGTCAATTCTATGAAATCCGCGCACTTGCAGTTTTTGAAGATGCGCCCACCAGCGTAAGCATCCCCAGGCTTTTCAAGCCCATCAGCATCTACGACAATCAAGGCGGCAGGATAGGCTTCATGATCAAGCGCGTAGGGCTGGGAACAAACGCACTTTCAAAGCTGAAAGCAGGCGACACCTTAGAGCTTATCGGCCCCGCAGGCAATGGCTTCCCCTTGGCTGAAGATCGCAAGATACTTCTCATCAGCGGAGGCGCAGGATACCCGCCACTTTGGTATCTACAAAAGAAGCTGATCGGACAAAACAAAGTGTATTGGATACACGGCGGCGCCACGGGCAGCGACATCTTTCCCTGCGATGAAATGTGGACTGAAGACGGCTCCATCGGGCGCAAAGGCCGCGCTTGCGACGATCTTGAAAATACCATCAAAGAGCGCGAGATAGACCTTATATATAGCTGCGGCCCCTTCGGCATGCTGAAAGAGGCAACTCGCATCTCGGAAATGTATGATATAGAGCACTATTCTTCCCTTGAAGCCTACATGGCATGTGGCATCGGCGTTTGTCATGGCTGCACGGTTCCCATAGGCACAAAAGAGGATTGGGACTATCTGAGAGTGTGTAAAGAAGGGCCGGTGTTTTCGGCAAAGGAGATAAGATGGGAAATAATGTAATGAAGCAAAGACAAGACGCCGGCGAGCAGCTGAAGACCTCATTGGGCGTGCTGAAGATGAAGACCCCGATCAGCGTATCTTCCGGCACTTTCGACCTCGAAACCTTAGAGTTTTACGACCAAAATTGCCTCGGCGCATTCGTGTGCAAAACCATTACCCGCGAGCCCAAGAAAGGCAACCCACCGCCCAGGCTTTATGAGACAGAGGCAGGCCTGATCAATTCCATAGGCTTGCAAAATCCCGGCTTAGATATGTTCATCAAAGAAAATCTGCCGAGATATAGGGAAGAGCTCTCTGTGCCGCTGATAGTAAGTTTCTCCGGCTCCAGCACAGACGAGTTTTGCGAGATGCTGGAAATGCTGGAAGCCCAGGAAGGAATAGACGGTTATGAGATCAATATTTCTTGCCCAAATGTAGAGAACGAAGGCATTGCTTTCGGCACTCAAGCCGATGTGGTGCACAATCTCGTCTCTCGCCTAAAGCCGCTCACAAAGCGCGAACTTTGCATCAAGCTCAGCCCCAATGTAACAGATATTACAGAGATAGCAAAAGCCGCCGAAGCCGGAGGTGCCACCTCTCTTGCGCTCATCAACAGCCTCTATGGCATGGCGGTAGACCACCAAACGGGCATGTCCCGCATCAAGATGGGCGTGGGCGGATATACCGGCATGGGAATCAAGCCTGTAGCCTTAGCGCTTACATATAAAACCGCGCAAGTAGTTGATATCCCGATCGTTGCCATGGGCGGTATCTACGATTGGAAAGACGCGCTGGAATTCATCTGGGCAGGCGCTTCCGCCATTGCTTTGGGAACTGCGCACTTCGTGAATCCCTTGGCTGCACCTGAGGTGATGATGGGATTAGGCGACTATCTTTTGAACAATAACAAGAGTATGAATGATATAAAAGGCGCGTGCAGATTCAGCTGATCGCCTGATATAAGCCCTTCAGATCCTTGACCTTATGCACATCCTTCTTGCCTTTAAGGCGAGCATAGCCGGAGACATATATGTTTTCATAGCCTAATTTCTTGGCTTCTGATATGCGTGATTCAAGCTGCGAGACAGGACGCACTTCGCCATTCAGCCCCACTTCGCCGATGAACACCGAGTTTTCCGGTAGGGGACTATCTTTCAGACTACTAATGATGGCAGCCAAGATTGCAAGATCCAGCGAGGTGTCCGCGGTTCTGATCCCGCCTGCGAGATTGATAAATACATCATTGTTACGCAGATAGAGTGCGAGATTCTTCTCTAAGATAGCCAATAAAATAGCGAGCTTTTTCTGCTCGATTCCCACAACAACCCGCTGAGGCGTGCCATAATTTGAGCCCGTTGCAAGACACTGAACCTCCACGATGAAGCTGCGGCTTCCTTCAATGATGCAAGCAGCTGATGTGCCTATCTGAGACATCTGATTGCTCACAAATACGGAATTGGGGTTCTTTACGGGGATTAGCCCTTGCCCCGTCATCTCAAAAAGACCTATTTCATTGGTGGATCCAAAACGGTTTTTTACTGCACGCAGGATCTTATGCTGACTACGCATCTCGCCCTCGAAGTAAAGCACGGTATCCACCATGTGTTCCAATATCTTAGGACCAGCAACATAACCTTCTTTGGTAACATGACCCACCATAAAGATCGGAACGCCAAGGGTTTTGCCCAGTCGCATGAAGTGATTTGTGCTCTCTCTTAATTGCGAGACGCTTCCGGCGGTGGACTCACTGGTAGAACTGGCTACGGATTGAATACTATCCACGATTGCCAGTGCCGGTTTTTCTTCTTCTATGGCAGCCAAGATGCTCTCTGTATTATTTGTGCAAAGCAGGAGTATATTATCACTGGTGACCTTGAGGCGTTTGCTGCGCATGTGTATCTGTGCTGCGCTTTCTTCGCCGGATGCATAGAGTATCTTTTTGTCTTTTTCGCCCAACCATTGCGCGAGTTGTAGCATGAGTGTGGATTTGCCTATGCCGGGCTCTCCGCCTATGAGGATAAGCATGCCGCTCACGATTCCGCCGCCCAAGACGAGGTCTAATTCCGAATTCCCCGTTGCTATCCGCGCCTCGGCTTCCGAAGATACCTCAATCAGCTTCTCCGGTTTGTCAATCACGCCGGATACTTTATTTGCAGCAGCTTTTCCTATAAAGCGAGAGCTTTCTTTGAGGGTGCTCCAGCTTCCGCAGCTGGGACATTTGCCGCTCCACTTGCCGGCTTCAAATCCGCAATCTGTACATACAAATGAACTTGCCATCTTTTACTCCTGATGCTATAATGCTGTTTACCATACTAAAAAGATACTACATTTATGGCAAGAGAATTTTCCAAAACAATCAAAAACAGAACTAAGTGAATGAAATAATTTGCCAAAACACAAAGAAAGCTTAACTTTATATTGACAAAAGCGGTATAATTAACAATGTGTATTTAGTTCAAGGTTGACTTAAATATAAAACATTTGCTTTTAGTGCCTTAGTGTTGTATAATATTTTAAAAGGAGCTAAGATGAAACCAAAGATAATTATATTTAGCACGCCATCTTGCAGTTGGTGTAAAAAGATAAAAGATTATATGAAGAAGAACGGCTTCAAATATAAGGAAGTGGATGTTTCCAAAGACCACAAAGCCTTTCAAGACATGGTTCGTAAGACCAATCAAGAAGGCGTTCCTCAAACATGGATAAACAACCGGCCGGTTGTTGGCTTCGATAAAGCCAAGATTGACCGGTTATTAGGGATTAAATAAGAGAAATTAGGAGAATAAAAATGAAAAAGAATGCAGAAAAATTTCAAGAGCTTGTAACCAGATTACAAGTCGTGCTCAGTGAGATAGATTATGCTCAGAAAGCTTGTCTTCAAGCGGGCAGAATGGAATGCCTTTTGCTGAAGCATGTCTATAATTCAGATGAACTTATCAATATGAATGAGCTCGCCAAGGTTCTCAATGTATCACACAGCCGTGTAACCAGAATCATGGATAACCTCGTCAGCAAACAACTTGTGATGAGAAAGCCCAGTCTTAAAGACCGTCGCTGCTGGTTTGCAGTGATCACCGAGAAGGGCAAGAAGCTCGCTGAAAACAGTCAAAAGACCGCGTTGGATCAGCAGATCAGCCTGCTCAGCAAATTGCCGGAAGGCCAAGTTGATGAAGTGTATAAAGCCTTCAGATCCTATGTGGAAAAATATGAAGAAGTGTTGAAAGAAACTTACATTGAGGTGTAAAGGCATGAATACTAAAGTATTAACCAGATTTGTAGAGGGCATGAGTTTCGAATCATTTAGCGATGGTCATAAGATCCCCATCGATGCCTCCATCGACAAGGGTGGAAAAGACACGGGACCTCGCCCTAAGCCACTTTTGCTGTCAGCTCTTTCCGGCTGTTCCGGCATAGACGTCGTATCAATCCTCAGAAAAATGAAGATTGAAAACTATGAATTGGATATCGAAATGGAAGCAGAAAACACTGAAGATCATCCGATTTATTATCACACAATCCACATGGTTTTCAAGTTCAAGGGTGAAAATCTCAATCCCGAGAGAATCATGAGAGCCGTAAACCTCAGCAATGACAAGTATTGCGGTGCAACCGAGATGCTTAAGAAGGCTGCAAATATTATAGTAAAAGTATATATAAATGATGAAGAGGTAGTTCAATGAGATATGTAGTGACGATCCTAATGGTCTTGATGGTCGCTATTTTGGGATGCGTGAAAGCGCCCAAAACGGACGCGAGCGCTCCCGCGATCGACGCTGAAAACACGGAAACTGCAGACGGAGAATTTGTGTATGAGCCCGGAACTTGGATAGAAAACTGGGATAACGCAATCGAAACTGCAAGAGCGCAAGATAAAACCGTATTAGTCAATTTCACCGGTTCAGACTGGTGTGGCTGGTGCATCAGACTCGTAAAGGAAGTCTTTGATCATCAAGAGTTTAAAGACTATGCAAAAGAGAATCTTGTCTTGCTCAAGCTTGACTTTCCGCGCGCCGTTCCGCAAAGCGATGAACTTAAAAACCAAAACAGACAGCTTCAAGCTCAATTTGGAATCAGGGGATATCCCACCATTTTGCTCGTGAGCGGTGAAGGTAAAGAAATCGGCAGAACCGGATATCAAGATGGCGGTCCTGCTAATTATGTAAATCACCTTAAAAGCTTTGTTAAATAACTGATATTATTTAGTTTAGCTATAGCTGATGCCGAGGACTGATGTTTTCGGCATCATTTTTTATGTCTTAATTTACTGTATTTTATGGCAGTTAGACCATGTCTTCCCTATAGGGTTCTGGTGATGATGTGGTCATGATATGGTCATAGGCATGACCACATCATAGGGAAAAGATGAGCAGAATCCAATAGGGAAGAGGTGAGGAATTCTCTTGGGTGATTGCGCTCAGGTCTCTTTTTAAAGAAAGCTGATAATTGTTCATTTATTGTGCATATATTTCTTACAAATCTTTTTTATTTGAATTGAGTTGAGAATATTATGAGATTATAAAGCTCTGATATCATGCAAGATAGCGTTATCGTAAAATAAAAGCAAAACTCTTTTCTTGACACTTATAGGCAAAATAAAAGTTTATAGCTTTTAATAGCAGTTTTATAATTCATTTAGTCTAATCTACGGATTAGATAGGGAGTTTATAGATGAAACAGTTCAGGATTGAGGCACATCCCATATTGAATGTGCCGATGCTGGATAAGGTCAGCTTTTATTTCAATGGTAAATTGATCGAGGCGCAAAAAGGGGAGATGATTTCCTCAGCTTTGATCGCAAATGGAATTGACATTTTTGGACATCATCACAAGGATGGTAGCGCTCAGGGTCTGTTCTGTGCGAACGGACAGTGTGCTAAATGCACCGTGATTGCCAATGGCGTTGCGGTGAAATCCTGCATGACGGCAGTAGAAGAGAACATGATCGTGCAAAGCGCGGAAGGTTTGCCCGTCTTGCCCGAAGATGATAGAACTCAGAGCTTTGAGCCCATTGAGGAGATCAGCTGTGATGTGCTCATCATAGGCGGAGGCCCGGCAGGGCTGTCGGCAGCGGCTGAGCTGGGTAAGCACGATGTAGACACCATTCTTTTGGACGATAAAAATACACTCGGCGGAAAGCTGGTCTTGCAGACGCATAAGTTCTTTGGTTCTGAGCAAGATAGCCGTGCCGGAACGCGTGGTCATCACATCGGCATCATCATCGCCGAAGAGCTTGATCAATATAAATCCATCAAAACATGGAAAAATAGCACGGCGCTCTTTGTTTTCAGTGATAAGAAGGTCGGTGTTCTCAAGGATGGAGTCTATAAGCTCGTAACGCCGAAACGTATACTGAATGCAGCCGGAGCGCGAGAGAAGTTCCTGCGTTTTCAGGGAAATGATCTTGCTCGCATATATGGCGCAGGTGCGTTTCAAACCCTTGTAAATCGTGATCTTGTGCGTCCTACACAGCGGCTTTTCATCATTGGTGGCGGAAACGTTGGGCTCATCGCTGCATATCACGCCATGCAGGCGGGAATCGAAGTGGTGGGGCTGGCGGAAGCAATGCCTCGCTGCGGTGGATATAAGGTTCATGAAGATAAATTAAGACGCTTCGGCGTTCCCATATATACCTCGCACTCAATACTTTGCGCTTATGGCGATAAGAGCGTGGAAGGTGTGACAATCACTGCAATCGATGAGAAATTTAATGCCATCGAGGGCACGGAAAAGAGTTTTACTTGCGACACCGTTCTTGTGGCTGTGGGGCTGGATTCTTTAAATGAATTCACTCAGGAAGCAGAAGAGGCCGGCATTCCTATCGATGCTGCTGGAGATGCTTTGGAGATAGCCGAGGCGAGCTCAGCCATGTTCAACGGCAAGATCGCGGGACTCAAGATAGCGAAGATCTTCAAAGGCGATGCTGTGGAAGAAATCCCGGAAAGCTGGTATTCAAAGGCGGATATGCTGAAAAGACATCCGGGGCAAATTAAGGAATATCAGTCTCTTACGGATGAGAGCGGGGTGATGCCGGTGATTCACTGTTTGCAAGAAATCCCCTGTAATCCTTGTACTACGGTTTGTCCAACGCAGTCTATTCACACCGAGGATGGCTCGCTCTTCACCCTGCCGAGATACGATGGAAAGTGCATCGGTTGCGGTAAATGCTTGCTCATTTGTCCCGGTTTGGCGATCACTTTGGTGGACTATCGAAAGAATGCGGATATGCCTACGATCTCTATCGCTTATGAGATTGGTAATTATGAAGTTAAGCCCGGGGACACACGCGAATTGTGTGATATCGATGCAAATCCATTGGGAAGCTTTGAAGTTGTTAAGGTGGATAACTTTAGAAATGTGAATACTATGCTGGTTCGTTTTGAAGTTCCGCGTGAGATTGCTAAGAAAGTGGCAGGATTCAGGGTTCAGGCGCAGGAAGTGTCTCGTCCCTTGCCGCAGCCCGTGATTCCTAAGAGGATGAAGGATGACGCAATGGTTTGCCTCTGCGAGCGCGTTACAGCCGGAGAGGTTCGTGCGCTGATTCGTCAAGGTATTCACGATCTGAATCAGATCAAAGCCGTCACTCGTGCCGGTATGGGGCCTTGTGGCGCAAAGACTTGCGAGGTTCTCATCAAAGGTTTGCTTCGCGAAGAGGGAATCGCTCCCGAAGAGGTTGTGCCAAATACAAAGCGCCCCGTGTTCGTTGAAGTTCCCCTTGGCGTGTTTCCCGGCGGAGGTGTGAAATGATACACGACGTAATTATAATCGGTGCCGGCTCCATCGGCTTGCCCACTGCGGTTGATCTTGCTGAAAGCGGGCTCAAGGTGCTCGTGATCGACGGTGAAAAGGGACCAGGACAGCAGAATAATAAGAAAGCAATCGGCGGAGTTCGCGCTACGCACTCGGATTTCGGTAAAATATCCATAGGGCGCAGGACTATCGAAGTTTTTAAGAATTGGCATGAATCCCGTGGGGACGATATCGGCTGGTTCAGCGGCGGATATTCTTATCCTGCATATACTAAGGAGGATGAGCGGGAGCTGAAAGAGCTCATGGAAATTCAGCTTGAATTTGGGCTGAATATCAAGTGGCTGAGTGCAGATGAATATGCAGAGCTCGTGCCCGGCGTCGTGCGTGAAGGGCTTTTAGGCAGCACATATTCGCCGGAAGACGGCAGTTGTTCACCGCTTCTCTTCAATAGTTCCCTCTATAAATTTGCCCTGAAGGCGGGGGTGGACTTCCGCTTTGGCGAAACTCTCGTAGATATCAAGATGAAAGGCGATAAAATCAGCGAACTCATCACAGATAAAGGGCGCTATCAAGCGAATGTCGTGATAAATGCCGCAGGTAGTTATGCGCGCGAGGTAGGGGCGATGGTCAATGAAGATTTGCAGGTCTTTCCTGATAATCATGAGGCGGGGATCACTGAGCCTGTCGCCCGGTTCTTTGAGCCCATGGTGATCGATATGAGGAAGGCGCCGGGTAGCGCAAACTTCTATTTCTATCAGAATTATGAGGGGCAAGTGCTGTTTTGCATCACGCCCGATCCGCCTATCTTGGGGGTCAATAACCTCTCCACATCGGAGTTTTTGCCCATGTGTAGCAAACGGATGATAGAGCTTTATCCCAGGCTGAGACTGCTAAGGGTGCGCAGAACATGGCGCGGACAATATCCCATGACGCCGGATGGATTTCCCATCGTGGGGCAAAGCCAAACCGCCGAGAATATGCTCAATGCTGTGGGTATGTGCGGTCAGGGATTCATGTTCGGTCCCGGCATGGCAGAACTGCTCACGCGCATGATCACCGACGACCTTCGTGATAGCGATCTTGAGATACTGAAGAGCTTTGATCCCAAGCGCGATTTCAGCTCTGAAGAGAAATTTAAATAATAGCTTGACAAAATGTGAGAGTCCGGTTTCATTAAAGAAGTGAGATACACAAAGATGGAGATGCCGATGTCCGAAATAAAAAGAATACAGTGCCTTATCCTGTTAATTATCATGCTCTTGCCTCTATCGATGGCGGCGAGGGCTGTGCCGAATAACCAGGAAAGCTATGCCTATCGTTTCATAGCAAATCTTTATGAACTGGGTGAGCGAGATGCGCTTGAGAGCGAGATTAGGGCTTTTGAGGCGCAATATCCGCACAGCCATTTTCGCTATAATCTGCGACTGATCAGGGCTAATATCATGCAGGAGAAGGGGATGCATGCCGAGGCGCTTGATACATTCGATAAGCTTTTAAGAGAGAAGCTTGATCTCGGGCTCAGGCATCAGGTCTATCTATCAAAGGCTGTGTCTCTCTTGGCTACAAAGCAATATTCAGAAGGCATTCTACAGCTTGATCTCTTGGAAAATGAGAGTAAAAATCCTATGCTTATCTCACGTGCAAATCTCTATCGTGCAAGAACATATAGAATGCTTGGGCAACATTATGGTGCGCTGAGATATTATCAGCATTTGATTGATGATGACGCGCGTGAAGATGTGCAGTACGAGTATCTGGAAAGCCTCTTAAAGCTGGATAAACAAAGTGAAGCGGAGCTCTTTTTAAATCAGATGGATGAGGCGTATGAGGACTATGTTAAGTCGCAGATTACATATTGCAAGTATCTGCTTGATAATAATAGGTTTGAAGAGCTCACTGCGCATCTGGAAAGCATCAAAAAGTATCAAAGCGAGCCTAACATGGAGCTGATCCGCCTCAGGCTGGCTTTTATCACGAATGACTATGAGTCCGCAGAGGAAATTCTTACACAAACCGAGAATAGCGGTGATTATTTTGACTATTATCAGGGGCTGTATTTACTTAATAATGATAGGATTGATGAGGCTGATGAGCTCTTTATCGGGCTGGTGCGCAAAGGCGATGCTCAGCTGTCCGTCTTGGCATATTTGGAGAGGATTAAGATACTTTTTAAGTCCGAACCTCAGGAGGCAGTTCGTCAATTAAAGGCTTTCATGGCGCAAAAACAGCCGGTCGCTTATGCACAGCAACTCTATACTATGAGCCACTTTGCCTATGTGTCGGAAGATTATTCCGAAGCGCTGAGATATCTCGCTCTTGCACGCGGTGAGGCGGATAACCGCGTGCTACTCTCTGAAATCGATTACATGATAGCCCAAAGCTGGATGAGATTGGAGCGCTTTAGTCAGGCCGCTGAGAGTTATAATAGATACCTAAACCTTTATCCTGATGGGGATAAGCGCGATGCTTCGCTCTTTTATCTGGGCTATATCAATTTTAAATCTAAGGACTATAAGCTTGCCATTGCGGCTTTTAATGATGTCATAGAAAGATACCCGCAGTCTGAATTTGCGGTCTCGGCTGAGTTCTATCTCGCTGAGATTGATTTCTTTCAGGCGAACTATAGTCTTTCTGTAAATGCCTTTATGAGTCTTAATGAGGATCTTCCCGAGAATTCTTTCCGCCAGCATGTCAGTCTCAGGATTGCGCAATGTTATTATTATCTTGAGAACTATCCCGAAGCATTGGCTTGGACGGAGCATCTGGCTGAATCCTATGATAAATATATACTTTGGGGACATATCAGGTTCAATCAAACTGAATATGCCTTTGCTATAGATGCCTTTGAAAAGGCTATCAGGCATGCAGATAGCGATGTTCAGCAAAAGGAAATTAAGAGCTATCTTGCGCTAACTAATTATAAACTTAAAAGATACGATGAAGCTTCTCGGCTGTATCTTGAGCTCTATGACGGAGAGGAAAGCCCGGATACATTCCTCTATCTGAGTGCTAAATCCGCCTATGCCGCGGGAGACTTCAATCTTGCTTACAATCTCTTTGAGCAGTTTGTGGATGAGTTTCCTGAGTCCGATCTCTTCCTGGCTGTATTGACAGACATGGCAAACGTGCTTTTCAACATGGAAAACTATGAGGATGCATTCGATACATATCAGAGCGTGCTCAGTCGTTTCCGCAATAGAATAGAGTTTAATCCTCGTGAGCAAGGTCTTTTAGCAGAGGTCTTTACGGGCATAGAGCTCAGTCTCATGCAGCTTGAAAATAGCGATATTATCAATGAATTAGCGGATAGTATAGACAGCTATAAAAGCCACTATCTGCGCTTTGAGCTTACCTATCTCGTTACGCGGCTCTATGCTCAGAATGAAGACTGGTTGGACGTGCTGGATCGCGCTGAAAGAATAAGAGAGAGTTTCCCGGAGCATGAGAGCTTGGATCTCAATCTGCTCTCCGCGCAGGGGCTTATCAAACTCAATGAATATGATCAGGCAGACACGCTCCTATCCTCTTTGTATGGCGAGACAAAGGATGTTCGCGCGCTGATCTATTGGGCAGAGATAGACCTGCTCTTTGGCGATTATGATGGTGCTTTAGAGAAGTATATCACAGGCCTAAATGAAGGCTATGATGAGGAGCTGTGGCTCTTAGCGCTAAAAGCATCGCAGATTGCCGACTATCAGGACTTCTCCATCATCTGGGAGCTCGGTGAAGAAAAAGGAGGCCGCAATGCAGACGCAAGGCTCATCTATCTGCCTTATCTGATTGAGAGTGGAAAGCTCCGTGAAGCAAAGCTTCTTGCAGATCTGATCATAGGCGAGAACCTCGATCCTTTCTACCATGCGCAGGCTTTTTACTCCATCGGTCTTATCCGCTATGAACAATCCTTCTACGTGGAAGCAATCAAGGAGTTCAAGAAACTCAGTGTTCTCTTTCCCGATTATGGTGAATTATTAAGCGACGGTGCCTATTACAGCATCCTTTCTTATCTTAAGATCGGTGCAAGAGAAGAGGCAAATATGCTTTTCTTGGATAGCGCGGAGATACTCTCTGAGGAGCATAAAGAGAGCCTGTCCGAAATGCTGGGGGAGGAAAGATGAAACGCTTTAGCTTACTCATCCTAACTCTATTCTTTGGAATGCTCTTAGCTCAGGTTCAGGAATTGCCCGATATCGAAGTGGGCGGCGGTAAAATGGACTCTATCATTCTCCTTAAAAAAGAGATACCAAAGAACTTTATGGATCCCGAAACGGGGGAATTGCCGAATTTCATTCCTTATGATACGCCTTTCCTTTCAGATGAAGAAGAGGAGGCAGAAAACAAGGCATATTCTTGGTATCTTGACATTCATGGCGGCGGTGATAATGAGCTGTATGCCGGCGTCAAACTCACAAACATCAGGAGCAGATTGAAAAGCCTGTATGCTGAAGCTTACATTGACCTTAACACATTAACACTCATAGGTGATTGGGAGATGTGGCAAGCTCAAGGCTTTGACTTTACTCTCTCTAAAAACACTGATCTCTTCACAAGAGTCTATCAAAAAGGTCAAGTGAGCAATAACAATACATACTCACTGATAACCGGCGCGATATCAACATATTCAGAGAGCTTTGAACTGGGAGAATTAGATCTCCGCAAGATAATCAATGAGATAGACGCCAATTGGTATGTAGCGGACAACGGGATGGACGGCTGGAGCTTTGGTGCACGCCATCAGAGCGAAGCGGTGTGGGATAACTATATGATAGGCAATAGCTTTGTCCTGGATGAGAAAGAGTCTGCACTGCATAGCTTTGCGCGCTATTATCACCACGATGAAGCCAATATCGGGCTTCATATCATGTTCGATAAACATAGCTTTTTCCCATCGCTCGGCTTTGCTTGGCGCAATGTGCTGGATTATGACAGCCACTTGATCATCTCAAACGAGCCAAGGCTTGTCCATAGTAGCTTCAGGGCGCTCTCAGAGCAGTTTGCTTGGACTGATATAGGCAAAACGCAGAGGAATAACTTGGTGCCCCTGAATCTAAGCTTTGCCTTTCAGAAGAATCACTTTGGCAGCTCTCCCATAAGGCTTGAGGTAGCAAATACCACTACTTATGAGAGCGCTAAGCCTGTGAGACACTACAACGCCGATAGCGATATTGCCGAGATTGTCTTTGATAAATACTTTAGCAATACCAGTTATGCAGGCATCCTGTATCAAGGCAAAGGCTATCATGTGGAACAAATAGCAAGCTTTGAGATCCCTTATCTGCCCAATACAGAAGAGAATTGGCTGCCTTATCACGCGCCTTTTAAGCTCATCACGAAAGCAGGCGTAAAGCCCATAGAGAAGCTGGAGCTGGGCATGATCTTAGAGCAGCAAGCCCGCAGGAAAGACTTGGACAAGAGCGCGCTGCCGTATATAGCCGATGTGAGCCTCTTTGGAAGCTACTACCTTGACGACTTTAACAGAATGTATCTAAATATCGAGAATCTGCTCAACATGGACATAGAAGAATACCACAAGATTCCCAAGAAGAAGTTAAAAGCCTTTATCGGGCTTGAAGTAAGGTTTTAGGGCTGTCTTGGTGCGCAGGTTTTCATCCTTTCTCAGAGGGCTTTTGAAGGCAATGTTTTCCGGTTACAACGGCGTTCAGATCTTCCTGTATCCCGTATTGCTCTTCTTTTGGCTTTCCCATGAGTCTGCGATGATGTCTTTCACCACCCTGCTTGGCAGACGGCTTCACTACTTACCACTCGTGTTTTATTTCGTGCTTTTGGTATATGTAGGCTTCATGGTAATGAAGATATACACAGGCGTGTTTGACGGCTCAGGCAGGCAGTATCAGAACCGCTTGGAAGAGTTTTACGATCTCGTGATCCGGTTGCACAGATATCTCTTTTACACCGTGATTATACTGATGATCTTCTATGTTCTAACCAAGTTCCTCTCTTATTTCTATGGTATAGAGCTGCCGCTAAAGAAGGGCTTGATGTATGCCTTTAGGCTATTTACATCATCCATCATCCTGTTTTATTATGTATATACCATGTGGCTGAAGCCATACAGAGAGCAGCATTATAGCACGAAGCATTGCCAGCTGAAATGTTATATCTGGGTGGTTAAACATCCCTTTCAGGCTTTTAAATATACCCTTATCATGCTTCTGATAATGTCTGCAATAGTAAGGATATACCTGCTAGCTATCAGCTATGTATTCATTCCTTTACAAGATCTTTTCTATGGCGCGACGGGCATCAGCCTGAGCATCATGCTTCAGCCTGTTAATAAAATCAGCAGTGTGGCGATCAATATCTTCCTCTTATCCGCTGCATTCCTCTTATCAAACCTACTGTTCTATCCCTTTACTTATGTGGGTGATAGGCTTAGTTTAGCGCTTCATCCCATCTTAAGAGAGCAAAGAGACCATGGCAAAACGCAAGTATAAACGCAAACCTGTAAAGAAGAGCACAACGCGGAAAAGGCCTGTTCGAAAGACAGCTAAGACAAAGGGTCCTCGCCTCGGATATTACCTCTTAGCGGGGCTTTTCGTGATCTTTGTAATGTGGCTCTTGATTAGAAACCCCGTGCCCGCTCCTCAAGAACTCGAAGAGAGGGTTGCACATAAAAGAGAAAAGATCAAAGAGCGTTATGAGGCGGTAGCAAAGGCTGCAAAACGTAGCAAGCAAGAAGAGCAGGACGAAGAGATTGAGCTAATCGTACACCAAAAGCCCGAAAAAGAAGAAGGCCCTTCTTTGGTGCATGAAGGCGAGAGCGAGATTGACTTGGTGATTCGCCGAACCGCAGACGAGATCGGCGTTCCAGTGAGCGCAGTAAGACGCCGAAAGCGAGATGAGCGTGTAAGTTTCTCCATCCCCATAGACCGCTCTCAGATGGATCTCACCTATGCAAACATGATCTTCAAAGGCAAGATGGAGATGAACGCAGCGAAATTTGTGAAAGGTCAAGACAGTCGCACCAAGCAGAGCCTGCTTTTTAGCCACAAGAACACAAGCGATCAGTATGAGATAGACCTTTATTACGACAACAAACTTTACCAAAAGAAAGCCTCGGAAAAGACGATAACTATAGTGATAGACGACTTTGGCGACATTGGCGGCAAGCTTTTGGAAGGCTTTTTTGCCCTAGATCCCGAAGTTTGTTTTGCCATCTTCCCGGATGCGCCATACACGGATCAGACTGTGCGCTTGGCAAATAGACAAGGCCGCGACTACATCATACACGTTCCCATGGAACCCATAGGCTATCCTAAGGTGAATCCCGGCAAGAACGCAATCTTGGCGCAGCACAACGAAGCTCAGGTGCGCAAGATATTAGGCGGGCATTTGGCAAAGATGCCCCAGAGCCTGGGAATAAACAACCACATGGGCAGTCTGGCAACCTCTGACCCTCAGCTCATGCAATCAGTAATAAACGTGCTTAAAGACCACGATAAGCTCTTTTTGGACAGCCGCACGACAAACGTCTCGGTGGCATATCAAACCGCCCAAAAATCCAGCATAAAAGCCTTTAGAAACGACCTCTTTTTAGACAGCCCAAATATCAGCCAATCCACGATGAATTCCAAGCTGAGCCAGATAAACAGGCTCGCGGATTCAAAGCGGCACGTGATCGCAATCACGCATTGCCACAGCCAAGAGAAGCTGGACTATTTGAAAGAAATAATAAGAAAACTTAAAAGCGCAGGTTTCACTCTGATCCCGCTTTCGGAGTTAGACCAGCGCAATATACCGGAGATTATATGAGCTTAATTGAAGCAATAATATTAGGCCTAGTGCAAGGATTGACAGAGTTTATCCCCGTCAGTTCATCCGGCCACTTAGTTTTGGTGCAAAGCCTGTTCGGCTTTGGGATTGAGGAGAACATCACCTTTAAGATCTTCTTACATCTCGGCACCTTACTCGCAGTTCTAATCTTTTTCTATCGTCAAATCTGGGATCTTATAGTCTCGCTTTTTGTATGGCGCAAAGATGCAATCGATGAAAGTCATGCCAAGAACCGCATGATAATCGTATATATGATCATCGCAACCTTTGCCACAGGAGTGCTGTATCTGATCTTCGGCAAATACTTTAAAGCTGCGTATGAAATGCCGAGACTGGTGGCAGGCATGCTGCTCATCACCGGCGTGATCCTCTATCTCTCGGATATGAAAAAGGATACAGAGACGCCTCAATCGAATATAGGCGTGGTGAAGTCCACTATCATCGGCATCGCTCAGGGAATAGCAATCATACCCGGAATCAGCCGTTCGGGTTCTACCATCGCAGCCTCGGTCTTGTGCGGCATGAAGCGCAAGGATGCAGCTCAGTTCTCGTTTTTGCTTTCCATCCCCGCCATTTTAGGCGCAAACCTCGTGAGCATCAAAGAGTTCCAGCAAATAGAGAGCGCCATGTGGGGCAATTATATAGCCGGCTTCATAGTCTCCTTCGTCAGCGGCTATTTTGTGATCGCCTTTCTGATTCGTCTCATCCAATCCGGCTCACTAAGATATTTCTCCTATTACCTTTGGGCAGCAGGACTTATAACTTTGGGATACCTTAGCTTCTTCTAATGAAAGACTCCCCGCTCAATGCCCTGGAATTTGGCTCGCACAAAGCAAAGATAGGAGATAACTTCCTGCTTGTGGGCGAGGATGCGTATCTGATAGATAGGATAATCTCGCAGATATCGCGCTCTATCAAAGAGGGCGGAGATGTGGATACCACGCTGATCTATGGCGATGATATGAGCTATGGAGATCTCGCAGACCACTTGGATAGCTATACCATTTTCTCTGATGCGAAACTACTTATACTCAAAAACGCCGAAGCCCTGAACAAGCGCAGCTTAGACTTACTTGGCTCATATTTTGACGACCCCTTAGATAGCCAAAGCCTTATCATCGTGAGCGCAAAGGTGGACGGCAAATTCACCGCATGGAAGAAAGCCACGGCAGGCAGTCTGAGAGTGAATTGCGATCCACCAAAATTTAGCGGAGATATAAGGGCATGGCTTTCCACAGAGCTCAGGCGCATTGGTAAGAGCATGTCCGCACAAGCGATAAACGACTTTATCTCGCGCATAGAACTTGATTATTACACTGCCGCTAATGAACTTATCAAGTTGGATATTCTTACCGGTAAGCGAGATCAGATTACCGTTCAAGACCTCGAGATCAGCCTCAGCGGCAAGCGCCTTGGAACGCGGATAGATTTTTACCGCGCGATAGGAGCCGGCAACCTCCCCGCCGCCATACGCCACCTGCATCTCATGATTGAAACCGAGATAGAGCCCATACGCATACTCTTTCAACTTATACAGCTTTTTAACACCCTGTGGAAGATACAATTGCTTCGCCAAAGAAGGGTTAGCGACGGGGAAATCACAGCCAAACACCTCTTTGAGCTATTCTTCTCTCAGCGCAAGGAATATATGAACTTTGCCCGCAAATACCCGCTTCCCGCGCTGGAAAAAATCATGGACATACTCTATGAGACCGATTACGAGCTAAAAAGCAGCTCCATAGATAGAAACATGATCATAGAACTTTGCCTTATTAAGATAATGGGAACGATTTGAAAAAGAACGGCATCTTGCTTCACATCAGCAGTTTGAATACTGATTATGGCATCGGCGATCTGGGAAGTGAAGCTTATGCCTTTGCAGATTTTCTTGCTGACAGAGGGGAGAGCTTTTGGCAGATTTTGCCGCTGAACCACCCTGGACATGGAAACTCGCCTTATAGCCCGATATCAGCTTTTGCCGGCAATCCATATCTTATTAGCCCTGAGCTACTTATAAACGACGGCTTGCTAAAGGAAAGTGAAGCTATCCGCCTGCCCAAAGGCTGGGAAATAGATTTTGAAAGCGTCTATAAAGCAAAAGACAAGATGCTGAGTCTCGCCGCAAGCCGCTACATCGCGCGCCACGGCATAGACGATTATATTGAAGCAAAAGCTTATTACATCAAGCCTTACACAGCCTTTTTATATCTCTGTGAAAGCTATGGCAATTCAAACTGGCAAAGCTGGGGTAAAAGACACAAAAGCTACAGTGAAGAGCTGTTTCAAGAGATCGCTCAAGAGCCTCGTGCACAAGAGATTATCGCCATCCAAGCCATCTTTGAAGATCAACTAAAGCGCCTCAAAGAATATGTGATCTCAAAAGGCATCAAGATGATAGGCGATGTGCCTCTTTACCTTAGCTACGAAAGCGCAGAAGTATGGGCTTTTCAGGATCTTTTTGATCTCGACAGAAAGGGGAGAAGACAGAGCTTTGGCGGAGTTCCACCGGATGCATTTTCAGATGAAGGCCAGCTTTGGGGCAACCCCATCTACCTTTGGGAGAAAATGGCAGAAGATAGCTTTGAACTTTTTATGCAGCGCTTTGCCCACGCCCTGGATTTCGTTGATCTGCTTAGATTAGACCACTTTATAGGCTATGTAAATTACTGGAAAGTGCCGCTGAACGAAGGCAAAGAACCCAAGGACGCCCGAATGGGTAGCTGGGTAAAAGCCATTCCCAAAGCCTTTTTCGAGGAGCTGAATAAGAGATTCTCAAAGCAGCGTTTCATAGCTGAAGATCTCGGAATTCTCAACGATGAAGTTTGCTACTATCGCGATAAATACAGCTTTCCGGGCATGATAGTCCTGCAATTTTGCTTCGACGACGGCGTTCAGGATGTTTCGCGCTTCCCCGAAGACCGCATCATCTATACAGGAACGCATGACAACAACACCTCAATAGGTTGGTTTAGATCCCTCCCTGAAAGCTCTAAAACGAGACAAAACCTGAGCTTATTTTGCCAAAAACACCTCCCCAAAAGCAAACCTCCCAGCGAGAAAAACATACACAAGATCATGGCAGAAACCGCACGCATTTCCGGCTGTAAGACTATGATTTTACCCATGCAAGACCTCTTGGGCTTGGACGAAACTCACAGGATGAACATCCCCGGAACACCGCAAGGCAACTGGGATTGGCGCATGAACAGCCCAATAAAAGAAATAGTAAAAGATTTTTAAGCTTGCCAAAAAAGGCAAGTGAATTAAATATGATTGTAAACCATAAATGCGGGAGATTATCCTTTGCATTTACACCCAAAAAGCTTATAATGTTTTTAGAAGAATAAAAATAATAACAATGGAGGCTAATAATGCCAAAAGTACTTATCGCCACAGAAAAACCCTTTGCCGCAGCAGCTGCCGCAAAGATCAAAGCCGAGCTTGAAGCTGTAAACTATGAATACACTTTCCTCGAATCCTACACCGATCCCGCCGATCTGCTCGCTGCAGTAGCAGATGTTGACGCAATGATCGTCCGCAGCGACAAGGTGACCGAAGCCGTCTTAGACGCAGCTAAGAACCTCAAAATTGTTGCTCGTGCAGGCGCCGGATTTGACAACGTTGATCTCAAAGCAGCATCCGCCCGTAATGTGGTCGTGATGAACACCCCCGGTCAGAACGCAAACGCAGTTGCAGAACTCACCATCGGAATGATGATTTACCTCGCACGTGCCAAATTTGGAGGCAAGAGCGGCACTGAGCTTGCAGGCAAAAAGCTTGTCCTTTTTGGATTTGGCTACATCGCTCGCCTCGTTGGCCGCATGGCAAAAGGCATAGGCATGGAACTTTATGCCTATGACCCTTATATTGCAAACGAAGTTATGACCAAAGAAGGCGTTAAGCCGCTTAGCAAAGTTGCCGATATCTTCAAAACCGGTGACTATGTTTCCTTGCATATGCCCGCTAATGATGAGACTTCCAGATCCATCAATTGGGACGTGCTTTCCCTCGTTGGCGACGACTTTACCCTCGTAAATACCGCCAGAAAAGAGCTCATCAATGAAGACGACATGCTCAAAGCATTTGCCGAAAAGAAAGGCTTCCGCTATGTGAGCGACGTTGCTCCGGATAATCTTGACGCGATCAACGCAGATTATGCAGACAGAATTTATTGCACACCTCGCAAGATGGGCGCACAGACCCTTGAAGCAAACGTCAATGCAGGCGGCGCAGCAGCTCGTCAGATCATCGGTTTCATCGAGAAGGGCGACAAGACCTTTAAGGTAAACTAAACAAACAACCATCCATAAAAAGCCGGGTTCACGCTCGGCTTTTTTTGTTTGCCCAGAATGCTTTCTGCGCCGATGGACTGAAAGAAGTCCTGACACCTCACCAGCGGGAAGTCAACATGAGACCAAGGGCG
>DUNQ01000052.1 GCA_012839325.1 Candidatus Cloacimonadota bacterium | reverse complement strand
GCGAATATGAGAAGAGCTATCAACTTTTAGACAAGCATTATCAGAAGAGAAAACCGGAGATGAAAGTGCGCGAGCGTCAGTGCATGGCAAAAGAAGACGCACGCTACATCCTGCCCATGTCCACTAAAACCCAGATGGGCATGACGATAAACGCCCGCAGCCTGGAAAACCTCTTGCGCAGATTGGCAAAGAGCAACCTTCTGGAAGCCAAAGAATTGCACGAGCTCATCATGGAGAATGTCGCGCCGATCACACCCTCGTTACTACGCTATACCGAAGACGACGGCTACAACGGGCAGATAGATCTCAAGCTCATCAGCGAATGCTCTTTCCTGCAACAGGAACTCCCCTTTATCAATAGCCTTGCGCCCTTTGAGATCGTGAAAGCCATGACCCAATCCGAACACATAGACGACCTCATTCTCGCCGGTTTGATCTATGAACAAAGCGAGATGGATTGGGGAGAAAACATCTTTGAAATCTCTGAACTTCCCGCTTCCACGAAGAACATACTCTGGGAACAAGTTTTTGCCGGAATGAAGAGCTGGCACAAGGTTCCGCGCGCCTTTGAGCTCGCCGATCTTGTCTTTGAAATCCACATGAGTGAATGCTGTTGGGCACAATTCAAGCGCCACCGTCAGTGCACAATGTTCAGGAAGAGTAAATCCGAAGACATGATAATCCCCGGTGCGATCAGGACAATAGGCAGAACGCGCGCGTGGCAAAAGCTTTATAATGAGTGCCAAGACTATGTTCACGAGCTTCCCGAAGAGCTTACACACATCGGCAACTATCTGAGACTGAATGGCTCGCCGCTTTCCGTGTTGGTAAAGATGAATATGCGCGAAGTATATCATTTTGTGCGTCTTAGAGCCGATGAACATGCCCAGTGGGAGATCCAAAATATCGCCAAACACATGACCAAGATCGCCAAAAAGATGGCGCCCAAAGCCTCATCAAAACTCTGTGGCAAAAGCGACTTTAAGTAAACTTATTGACAAAATGAGCGGCAAGCAAATCATGAGCGCGACAACAATCAGCGTCCCTGTAGCTCAGCTGGATAGAGTGGCACCCTCCGAAGGTGAAGGTCAGGCGTTCGAATCGCCTCAGGGACGCCATTAATCATGCATAGACCCGTAATACTTTCCTGCGAAAACCTAAGCGTCTCCTTTGGAGACAAGCTCATCTTTGACAGCGATAATTGGGGGCTTCACGAAGGCGATAGGTTGGGCATTCTCGGAGTAAACGGCAGCGGTAAAACAACACTGCTGAGAACCATTGCCGGCAAACTCACTCCGAACACCGGCGAGATAACCCTAAGAAGCGATCTTAAGGTGGCATATCTTGAGCAAGACCCATTCACAGACCTCGACCAAAGCGTTTTAGATCACGTCATCCCGCATGACGCCGACGAAGAAGAATATTTCTACAAAGCAATCCTCAGCCGCCTCGGCTTGGAGCTATATGACACCCCGCTTAGGATACTCTCCGGCGGACAGCGTCGCAAGGCAGATCTTGCCAAAGCTTTGGCGCTCAAACCCAATCTTTTGCTATTGGACGAGCCAACTAACCATCTTGATCTTGATAGCATTGAATGGCTGCAAGAGTATCTCATCAGCAGCAAGCTCAGCCTCATCTTTGTGACGCACGATCGCTATTTCTTGGACAGCGTATGCAACAGAATTCTCAACATCGAAAGAGGTAAGTTCTACTTTTATGAAGGCAATTACAGCGCCTATCTGCAGGGCAAGCTTTTGCGCGAGATTGATCTCAAGCGCAAGGAAACAAGAAGGCAAGCACAGCTTTCCAAGGAACTTGCATGGTTGAAAAGAGGCGCAAGAGCCCGCACATCAAAGCCTAAGCATCACGTGGAAAGAGTAAAAGAGCTACTCAGCAAAAGCTATCTCATTTCAGAGCAAGACCTTCATCTTTCCTTCCAAACCGACAGACTGGGCAAGACCATCCTGGAGCTGCGCAAGCTAAAAAAAGCTTATGGCGACAACCTGCTTTTCAGCGATCTCGATTACAATTTTCAGCCATTAGACAGGATTGGCATAGTGGGTCCAAATGGTTGCGGCAAGACCACTTTGCTCAATATCATCACGGGAAGCGTCAAGCCCGATTCCGGCTCGATAAAGGTGGGCTTAAATACCAACTTTGCTTATTACAAACAGGATGAAGAAAGCTTCGATCCCGATAAACGAGTCTATGACTATATCGCACAATATGCCGAGACTGTGCGCACGGCAGATGGCGAGCGGATCAGACTCACCGACATGCTAAACCGCTTCCTTTTCGATGCCAAGATGCAACAAGCGAAGCTTTCCACGCTTTCCGGCGGCGAGCGAAAACGACTCTTCCTCCTCAAATCGCTGATTTTCGGCACGAACTTCATCATTCTTGACGAGCCTACAAACGATCTCGATATCCGCACCTTGGAAGTGCTGGAAGACTATTTAGATAGCTTCAGAGGCTGTCTGCTCGTGGTTTCGCACGATAGATATTTTTTAGATAGATGCATAGATTATCTCTTCATCATGGAGAATGGAAAAGTACGCAAATTTGCCGGCAACTATTCGGACTATCTCTTGGTGAAGCGCTTTGAAGAGGAAGAAAAGGAAGAGGCAAAGAAGCCCGCAGAGCGTCCCAAACGCGTCAGTAAAGGCTTGACCTATAACGAGCAACGCGAGTTCGGCATCCTTGAAGAAGAAATCGAGAAGATGGAAAACGAGATTGCAGAAATAGAAAAGAACTTGGGCGCAGGCAATCTCTCCTTAAAAGAATATGAAGACATGGCAAAGCGGCTCGCCGAACTACATGAAGCCCAGGAAACTGCTACGATCAGATGGATTGAACTCAGCGACAAAATGATGAACTAATTTTAGCAAAAACTTAGAGCCCACTCCGACAATTTATTCAGCAATAATTCTCATAAAATAGCCTAAACCCCACAGCACAAGACAAGAAACGCAGCTAAACCACTGCTCCCCCACTGGATACAGCCTATCCTCCGCTTATGATATGCTCATGCCCATGACCATATCATGACCACATCATCACGAGAACCCAATAGGAAAGGCATGGAATTTCAGGGAAAAATAAGAGAAAATCTAAAGGCTTATTTTCGGATTAGAGATTAATTTCTACCCAAACGCCAAGGCTGAAAGTACGAGATCCGTCATCCCGCTTTTTATCGCTGGTGCTTTCAAAGCTGGAGCTCAGTCCGCCTCTGATATTTTGGTCGAACTGATAGGTTGCACCCGGCGTAATCACGAGCCTCATAGTATCCCTATCCACCAAGGAGTTATCCCTGCCTTCGGTATAATCTTTCTTCTTCTCAAAGTTCACAGAAAGCGTGGATGAAAGCTGATTGCTGATATGGATTTTCCTCTGCGTGAAGGGAATCGTGAAGCCCTTGCCGGCGGTCATGCTATATGCCATATTGCTACTTAAAGTAATGGAATCAGAGGTTTTAAGGATCTCATAGCTATCCATATCCGTGGTCTGATTTGTGCGAGAAAGTCCCATGCTGAGATTCGTATTCAGTTTGTTAAAGAAATTTCCGCTAAAGCCCAAAAGCGGCGACATCGCCATGGTGACGGATTCTTGCTTGGGTTTATCCCAATTCACGTTACCGCTGGCGCGCGTGGTATATTGGAAACCTGTGTTCAACCTTCCGCCCCTCAAGTATTTATCCATCTTAATCCAGGGCTCCCAATTCATGAAGGAAAGCGTCACATCCGGGAAGGTGGTCTGAACGTTCTGCTGACTTGCTGAGGAACGCCTGGTATTGAAGCTGTGAGCGAAGTTCATCGTGCTATCGAAATTGCGCCCGAGGAACAGCCCGGAGCCCAGCGTCATGGTATTGTCGTTTCCGATTGAGTCCATATAATCCCTGGGCATGGTGTGCGGGATACCAACCTGGAAGCCGAAGTCCGGCAGGTCTTCTTTGCGCGAATATGTCATGGAATATGCGTTTTGATAGGCAAAGTTAATGTTTTTCACCTTGCTTGCATAGTCTATCAGGTTCACGTGCAAGGGATATTGAGGCCCCTTAGGCTTGGATTTGGGCTTCTTTTTCTTGCCTTCTTCCTCGTCCTTTTCGGGCTCTTCATCATCACCAACATGCTCTTCATCCTTGTCCGGGTCAGTCTTTTCATGATATTCATCGTCTTTGTCGTCGAACATTATGCCGGCTTCTTTAAACTTCTCTTTTTCCTCATCCGAGAGAGCTTCATATTTATCACGCTCTTCTTTATCTACTTCTTGCTGTTTGCGCCTGTCCTCTTCCTCTTGTTTTCGCCTTTCTTCTTTGTCGCGTTCCAAGAGATCAGCTTGTTTTCTACGCTCTTCTTCATCCTGTCTGAGCATCTCGGTTTCATAGATCTTGCGTTCTTCATCACTCATGAAGTCGGTTTTATCGTCGTAATCATCCTTGGGATCCCTGCCCACATAGCGGGATTTCATCTTAGTTGCCAGCTGTGTAAGCAAAGAGGAGTTCATGATGGAAACGTTTGTGCGTATGCCGCGACTGGTGTTGCCATCGCTTTGGTAAATCTCAGCCTGCCCGCCTTCGGGAAGATTTTCCATATATTTTCGCACCATATCGGTATAGCGCGCGCTGAGATTGGCGCTGAGATTGAAGAATCGCGGGAAATATGCGGGATTGTAATTGAGCTGCAGGTCTTGGACATATTCGGTTTGTCTGCCCAAGTTATAGCCGCCATAATAGCGTTTTTGCAGAAGGTCTCGCTTGGTGTTAAATCTCGCGCTGGCATTGATATCGCTGGTGAGAGGCCAAGTGATATTGTTGTCGCTGGTAAAAAGATAGCTGGCATTGCTATATGCGCGAGGATACCAACCATATTCGCCGTCTCTTAGCTCCCAAACGTGGCTATTGGGATCGGTATTGTTGAGTGTAAAACTATTCGTGAAAACATTGGGGAAATAGCCGATTCTATAGTTTCTTCCTAATCTGAAGCTGGTCTTATCTGAGGGCAAATTGAGATTGTAGCTCATGGTTCCGCGCCACGTGGTGGTGGTGTCAATCGTGGTTGCAGTGCGGGAATAGCGCTGTTCGGCATTGCCGGAAAGGGTGAGCTTGCCAAGCGTGTATTCCAAAATCTTGCTCTTGGGAACGGTGCGCATGCTATAGCCGAACTCGGCGTAATATGACAGGGTTTCGGTGCGTTCTCTATCCCTAACCTCAGCGTCTTCTATGTTGCTCACCATGAGGTCGGAATTTGCCCTGTATCTGGGCTGTCCGGTGGTGTGGCTACGCCTGAGAGTGAGCGGAAGATCAAGTCCCCAAGACCTCGGGAAAAACCTATTGAGGAAGTATTTATTGAGAATATTAAAGCTGCGGGTCTGGGTGTAAGTATTCGTTCGCCCTCTTTGGATCTGCGGATTGAAGTTCTCGCTTTTGGATTCATAATCTATGTCCAAAAAGCTGAGATCGGCGAACTTGCTATTCAGCGAAACCCTCTGCGCAACCCCGATTGCCTGATAGGGATTGGTCACCCTGAGATCGTTGTAGAACAAGGTGCCCGTTAGAGGACTGTTCTGCGTATCGGTAATGGGATTCATCACGCCGAAATAAAGCTCACGGATCGCTGTGAGCGTGGGTCTTCCTCTGTAGAAATAGGTTGTATTGCCCACCACCAATGTGTCTGAAGGAGCGCCGGGATTTTTCTCTTTGAGCCCCGATATCTTTTGCAAATCAAATTCCAGCTCAAGCCACTTCTGGGCGTCCATCTTGCCTTGATAGCGATTTACGGGAACTCTTTTCGTGATCTGATAATAGTTTAGCGAGTCTGCGCCGATGCGGAAGAACACGTCCAGTTCATCAAGCATGGAAGTTTCTACAACCTCGGGATATACCCAATATTTGATGCTCTCATAAGCCAAGAGGTTGTTCGCGTCCATCATTCTTTGGCGCAAGAGGACTTGATTGTTTGACTGGAGATTGTTTATATCCAAGCTGAGCGCGGATTCTAAGGACTCTCTCTTGCTTTCTATATACACCGTTCCGGGGGGCGAGGTATAGTGGTGGGAGTTTTTCTGATTGCTCACAATCCCTGACATATAGCTGGTATTGTATGCATCGAGTTCGGCTTCACTTAGGATGTTGCCATGCTCGTCGCGAACGTGGAAGTCTTGCCATTTATTGCCCACAACCTGCGCATCGGCGATATATACGCGCGCCGGGGAATCGCTCTGTAGCCAAATTCGGGCGTAGGAAATCTTCTTTAAAGTGGGCTGAATGCCTGAACTGGAGTTGTTTACAATCGTATAATGTTCGGGGTCGTTCAAAGGGATTCTATATAGCACCCAGCCGTCGTGGTTTTGCCCCAAGGTGTCGGCGAGTGAGATGCTGTAGCTAAAATAGCGATCGAGCTGGTCTAAGACTCCGTTGCCGTTGAGGTCTTCGGTATCCAAAACTCCGTTGCCTTCCGTTCCGTTTATGCCGGGGTAATCACCTAAGCTGTCAATATTTGCGTGCGCCAAGTCGTAGGGATCGTGCCCGGGATCGCCGTGCTTGATTCCGTCCAGTCCGATATCCTCGTCAAAGGTGAGCACGCCGTCCATATTGGCGTCTTCCGTATTGAGGCGATTCAGTCCGCCATATTCGGTGTAAAAGTCTTCGTTGATATCGCCCAAGTCAACCGTCAGGATCACGTTCGGAGGCGGGCTTTGTTCGGATTTATCCAGCTTTACCATCAGTTCGATATATTTCTTTTCAGAGAAATCCAGCTGGTTTCCGAGATATTTCATGATGCCGCTCCAGCTTTGCACTCCACTGCCGGGCATGTAAAGAGTGTTTGGCCAATGTCTTATTGCGAGCACGCTGGCGGTTTCTCGTCTCTCTCTATCGGTGAGAGTTGCGGGGTCTTCAATCTGTTCTCTTAGAATGTTTTTGGGGTTATACCAGTTTGAGCGTCCTTTGGCAAGATTGGTGCCAAAGGGCTTGCTGCCTCTCACCCAGCCGTTGAAAGCAATGCCTAAGGGATAGGAATCTATGATGGATTCCATGTCGTCTATATATGAGATCTTTTTCTTGGTTTCTGAGTCGCCGTAGATATTTGGAATGGTGTAAGCGATCTCGCCTGTGAGATTGATTTCGCTTTCGGCATTGGTGGAAATCAGCGGCAGGGCGTCTATCCAGCGCGTGATGAATGCGGGCTTGAAGCCAATCTTGCCATCAACGTTTGCCATCCACATTTCGATGTTTTCATTGCCTATGCGAGGACGCTTATCAGCAACGGCTTCGGACCTATAGATCATTGTTCCGCCGAGCTTTGCATAGTCCGTAAGCTGCCAATCTGCGCGCACTCCGGCAAGGGTCTTGCTTGCCACGTCGAACATGGAGCGCGATTCATAATCTATCTCAATTCTTGCATCGGGGTCTTTGCCGGCGGCAGAGAGGAAGGTGATGCGCCCGAAGTCGTAGTCTACCAAATAGTCCGCGTTCTCTTTTTGTTCTATTCCGTTTACTTTGACTCTCACACTACCTTTTAATATTCCTGCCTGCGAGAGGTCAATCGCTTCGCGCCCAATCTTGCCTTTGATGGTGAGGTAAAACTTTGTATCTAAGAAGTTTATGCTTTCGTTTTCTTCTTCATAGAGTATGTCTTCGCCGAGGGGTCTGAAAGGTTCGATGAAGGGCAGGATCACCAAGCCGGCGGTGAGGTTGATCGTGGCGTCGTTGCCGTCTATGATGCCGTCGCCGGTGCTATCCAGCCTGAGATAGTCCATGTATGTTCTGAATTGGCCTGTGCTGAGGCTATCGGGCAGGTTGTGGTTTCGGGCGTTGGCTTCGTCCAATGTGTAAACATCAAGGCTGAATCCTTCGTTTTTGACGTTGGTTCTGTTCATGCTGTAAACGTTTCGCATCTGATAGTGCCAGACGTTGTCTTCATCATTGGGGTCATATTCTTGGTTGCGGCGGCGGATCACGAAGGGATAAATGATATCGCTCTCGGATTCGTCTATGCTGGGGTCAAATCTCTTTGAGCGCACCAAGGTGCCATCGCGTCTTTCATAGCTCACAGCCAGGGTTGTGCGCCTATTTATGGGCTCGAGCACCGTGATCATACCCGTGTCGTAGTCGGTGATAAAGTTCGTTCCTTCAATGAGTTCGTCGTAGTATGGGACGTAATGCTCGTAAGCGCTGATGAAGATTGTGTCGCCGGGCGCTGAGAAGGTGTTGTTGGTGGCGTTTGCATCGTCTATAAAGAGTCTTACCGTGCCGTTTTTGGGCAGCAAATTGGGGTTCCTGATCATCCACGCACCGGAGCCGTCTGTCTTTATCGCATTATTTATCCATCCCTGCGGCAGAACCCCTATATCCTGCGCGCTGTAGATATCGAAAAGTTCGTAAGGATCGGATAGATAATACATGGTACGTGCGGCATAGTCTTTACTGCGGAATGTAACGCTATCTGCCTGAGCCTGACCTACATAGCTCATGGTGTTTTTCTGACCTTCTTCCTTGGATGCAATCACGGTGAGATCGAGATCGCCATATTTGAACTTGCTGGTGATGCCGAAAAGTCCTTGGGAGCTTGTGGAATAGCTGATGTATCGGCTTCCTGAAAGCGAAAGCGAGATATTACCGGCTTCGATGAGCTGGACAATCTCGTCCTCATCGCCGGTGTATTTGATATTAACGTTGTTGGGGTCGAAAAGCTCTTCGTCCATCTTGGAATTGTATTTGAGATTAACCTCTATCTTTTCGCCGATCGTGCCGCTGAGATGCAGGTTTGTCTCTTGTTCCATCTTGATATCGAAAGTGCTCTTGTTGCTGGTTTCGTAGATGGGAACCTTCTTGCGTTTGATGGAGCTGACTTGCAGGTTTACCTTCTGCGTGCCGTCAAGATTGAGGCGTCCGGCACTGCTTCCCAAGACCTTTTGCACGGAGCGCGGAAGTGCTGCGGCGGGTAGTTCCAAAACAAACTCGCCAATCAATCCGCTACTGGTCACTTGTGCCGTCTTGGTGTATTCCTTGATGTGTTTGATAAATGCTTTGCGGAAAACGTGATCCTGCATACCTGCGATGTAGCTGTCGAAGCTGATCGGGAAGGGCGGATGGAGGTCTTGACCATCTATTTGAGTGTAGATCATTACGACCTGCTTTTCAAAATCCGGCTCTTCTTTGCGCTTTATTTCAAGATTGTTTATCAGGTATGGCTTTTGTCTGTATATGTTTAGCCCTCCGTCTAATTTATAAACGTCAAGCCTGTTGTTTATCATGGGTGCATAGCCTTCGAGATCGATCTTGGGCGCAAAAACATTGCCTGCCAGTAAGCCGGGCAAGAAGATGATCAAAATCAGAAGGCGACGGAGGTTCATCATTGTCCTCTTTCTATAAGTTCCGCGAGGGCGTAGTTTAAGCCTTTCAGGGTGAGATCGGGTTCGTAAGCATAGCCGTGAGGGATCAGGGGTTCAATGAGTGCGGCAAGTCCGCCGGTTATTATCACTTTGAAGGGAGCCATCTCGTGGTATTCTTTGCAGATCTCCCAGACCGTGCTTTCGATCATGCGGATATGGCTGCCGACAATGCCGCTCAGCATGGATTCTTTGGTGTTTAAGCCCAAGAGCTTTGTGGGGTTTGTCAGTTCAATATCCTGTAATCTTGCGGCTTTTTGGATCAGTGTGTCGCCTGAGCTTCTTAGTCCCGGAGCGATGATCAAGCCTTTATATACAGCGTCTTTGGAGACAAGCTGGAAAGTTGTGGATGTTCCCATATCTACCACGATGCAGTTCATTTGATATATCTTATTGGCGGCTAATGCATTTGCAACGAGGTCTGCCCCGGCAGCTTTGCGGCTTTCTATTTCATAGCTTAGTGAAAGCTCGGAAAGTCCGTCGATTTCATATACTTCTGCATTGTAATATTGTGCAAACATGTCTCTCATGAGCAAGGTGATTTCGGGCACAACGCTGCCCAGCCCGATATGTCGAATCTGTGGCAAGTCATAGTCTGCCAACCCTCTTAGAATCAGGCTGTGATATGTGCTTATATCCATCGTAAGGTCGGTTTTAAGGCGATGTTTCAAGATGATATTCTCTTCCTCAAACAATGCGCAAACGATGTCCGTATTTCCTATATCCACAATCATGGAATAGATGTTTTCACTATTTTTGAACATACTCCTCTGCTCTGAGTTATTTTTGGGTAAAAACAAAAACAAAAAAGCAATATTACAGCCAAGAGCTAATATGCCAAGCGCTCGTTTAATGTCAACGCTTTTATCTGCTTTTTGAGCTTGAAAATGCCGAATGGCTTAGAATGTGGATATATATCAACTCAGCTGGCTGAGTTTCCGGGCGAGTAAAGAGCCTAAATGAACGTTGTTTTTTAGTAGTGCAATGTTTGCTTGAACGCTCTCACCATCACTGATATGGGCTAAGGCATCCAAAAGGAATGGAGTGAGCTCTTTGCCGGATATACCCTTTGCGCTTTTGAGGGCGTCTTCTATGAGCAATTGTATGCGCTCGAAAGGGATTTCGCTCTCTTTGGGGATTGGATTTGCAAGCAGCATGCCTCTTCTGAGCTCGGTTATGGCTGTTTGCAGGATGAAGCTTTGTGCGAGGCTGTCAAGATCGTCTATTCTTTCTACTTTAAGACCGCTTTCACGGCTATAGAAAGATGGGAACTCATCGGTTTGCCAGCCATATACGGGGATTGATTTGCTCTCCAAGGTTTCAAGGGTTGCCGGGATATCCAGTATGGCTTTCGCTCCCGCACATACGACAATGACGGGAATATCTTCCAATGCTTTGATATCCATGGAGATGTCTTTGCTGTCTTGCCAATTGCGATGAACTCCGCCTATGCCGCCCGTCGCGAAGACTTTTATCCCGGCTTTGTGAGCCAACAACATCGTTGCCGAGACCGTTGTGCCCCCGCTTTTCTTTTGCGAGATAGCCATGGGGATATCTCTGAGGGCAATCTTGCTAAGTCCTTCATCTTGCATCTTGTCTATGAATCTCTCCTTATCGCGCTCTTGCATGCCTACGAGACATTTGCCATCTAAAAGGCAGATTGTGGCAGGCACCACGCCATTCGCGCGCGTAACGCTCTCTAATTCATTTAGAACCTCAATAGAAAGCGGATATGGTAAGCCGTGGCTGATAACGGTGGATTCGAGAGCGAGTATGGCTCGGCCTTCATTGAGTGCGGATCTGACTTCCTCACTGAACACAATGGGCAATATAGACATATTTCACATATACCTGATGATTTTATTTGGGATTGAAGATAGGAGAGGGTTAGTTTGCTACAAGCTTGCTAGCAAGAGCTTCATTTTCCGGGTGTATGACCATCACTTCAACTTTGATGACGCCTGCTCGGATCATCTCAATTTCTTTTGCTGCTGCATAAGAGAGGTCAATGTCTCTTCCCCTGATGAAGGGACCTCTATCGTTTACGCGCAACTCAACAGTCTTGCCGTTTTGGGGATTTATAACAAGGAGTTTGGTATTAAAGGGGAGGGTTTTGTGTGCGCAAGTCATTGCATTCATATCGAAAATCTCGCCGTTAGCGGTTTTTCGGCCATGGAACCTGTGTGCATAATAGGAAGCCACCATGGTCTCGGACTCTATACTGGGAGGTTCCTGTGTGTGCAGCGAATCGATGACCAGGGCAGTTTGGTTCTGACTGATCTCGTCGCTACCTATTCCTACTACCGAGTCTGCGATGATAGGTCCAATAAAAAGAACCTGAATTCCCAGAAACAGTACTAATACTTTTTTCTTTACATTACTCATAATTAATATTTCCTTCTTAGGACGCGCCTAAGTATAAAGGTGCGACATTGCTAAAGTGCGCTGCTTCTGTCAAGTAAAAAAACACAAAATTAGGGCTAACTCGTTATATTACACGGCATTGAGTAGTCTCTGAAATGCAGTGTTTTCATGGGTATAGGTTTTGTGCTTTTGCTAAAATGAGGGTGCTTTTTGTATGATATGCCCACTGTTCTTGGCTTTTGTTAAAGCGTGATATCAAGCATTAGGCAGCGTGCTTTTAATAGAAGTAATAAAAAAAAAGCCGGAACTAACCGGCTTAAATATGTTTTATAAGTTATGGGTTAAAAGTTGTAGCTTCCTCCGCCATCGAGTCCGCGATAGAGCGGCATATGGAAGCGATATTTCAAGTTTTGGATAGGCTCCCAGAAAGTGAAAGGCGCTCTGAGTGTGCCTTGATAGTATGGTATCTGTTTGCCTTTACTGTGGTCTTTTACTTCTTTTTGCACCAGTTCCATAAGGTCAAAGAAGTCATACATATCGCTGCCCATGAACTTCAGCAAAGAGTGGGTGAATATGCTGTAGCGAACTCCCTGTGATACGAGGTTTTTACTTGGTTGTTGCGCCATGGCAAAGCCTTGATTGTCTCCCAGCTTTTGGATCTTTGCAAGCCCGCTATCGGCATCACAAAGCGATGTGAGGAAAAACTTGGGCAACTGCCTGCTTTCGAGGAACATAAAGGAATAGTCCGCGCGGGTGAGCGCTTCGAGGATCACATCTACGCTGATGAGATGATCACTGAGATCTTTGGCTTTCGTGGTGCTGAAGGGAATAAGGTAGTTCTTTCCCGCCACCTGCTTGGTGTATCCGGCGTAATAGAAAACAGCAACGTCTTGAGGCGTGAGTCCTTTTTTGAAGCTATTGATCGCTTCAAGCATCTCATCATAGCCGAGGTCTTTGTGAAGAGTCACATCATAGTCCATGACATCAAAGGCATCAGCCGCTATTTGTGCATCATTTAACGAGGTTGAAAGCTCATTCTTGCCGTAGCCGCTATTGCCGATGACCAATGCTTGTTTCTGGGCAAAAGCGCCTATGCTTACCATGAGAATCAACAGGATAATGGCATATCTTTTCATTTCATCTCCCAATCTATTGATAATTTATATTAACGAACTTTATGTCCGCTCTTAGATAATATTTATTCTAAAAAGGGTCTTACACTTAGTAATACAACCAAAGCCGGGCTTTTACTGCAAAGATTATGATAAGCTACCAGTTAAAGAGGCTGCGCCAGCCTTGTGAAGACTCCTCGTCCACCTCAAGGCTATCGGGCAAAGGCTCTTCGCCGCGACTGAGAGTAAGCCGCACAACTGTCTTCCGCTCTACCTTGCTATTTGGATAAGGATTTGAGCGGATCACGGCATCTTGCTCCACGCTGCTACTATACACGGAATCGACAATTGAGCTTCTGAGATCGCTATTTCTTAGGCTGATCATCGCCTCTTGATAGTTCATATCTATCACATTCGGAACAGGTACGAGACGGCTGCCTTTACTCACTGTGAGATAGACAGTTCCATCCACGCGGATCTTGGTTTCAGGTATGGGAGATTGCTCCAAGATGATGTGTTCTTTCACGCTTTCACTAAATAGAGAATCTCGCACAACCACGTGAAGCTTTGCTTCTTGAAGCAAGCGTTTTGCGGTCATAAGCTCTCTGCCCACCACCTCGGGAGTCTCGATGATATCCGGCCTGCCAAAGATAACGGGCAAGATCACCTTGCTAAAAAGGAATGCCGTGATAAAGATCACACCTATCCCTATTCCAATGCTATATAGCCATTTTTGAGCGGTATTCTTACTCATCTTAGACCTCGAATCAAGTGGACTTCACGAGCTTGGCGGCAAAAGCGCCGTCCATGAAGTGTTTGAACGGAATCGTCTTGAGATATCCGTCTTCCGTATATTCTTTGGGAATGTATTTCTCTGCCGGCACCAAAGAGAACTTAGGATTGCGGCTGAGGAAAGCTTTCACCTGTTCTTCGTTCTCGTCCGGATTCATGGTGCAGGTGGAGTAGACCATATAACCACCGGGTTTCACGAAGTTTGCGCCATAGTCTAAAGATCTTGATTGTAGCCTGATAAGCTCTTCTATATCGCTGTGATTTTGCCAACGGAGGTCGGCTTTACGCGAGAATACACCCCATCCGGAGCAGGGCGCATCCACGAGCACTCTATCGAATGCCGGAGCAATGGGACCATATTTCAGCGCATCCGTGGTAACTAAAATAATGTTGTTAAGCTGCAGTCTATCCGCCGCCCGTTTGAGCATCTTCATCTTCTTGGGAGATCTATCGACAGCAACGACTTCCCCGCTATTCTGCATGATTTCAGAGATATAGGTGCATTTACCACCGGGAGCGGCAAAAAGATCCAAGACCGATTGATCTTTTTTGGGATCGAGAAGCTCCACCACCATCGCCGCAGAGGTATCCTGCACGGTGAAATAGCCTTCGGAGAACGCCACTTCTTCCAGCACTTCTGCACCTTGAGTGGTGTGGAACATCATTTTACTCGCCTCACAGGGGATGATCTCTATATCTCGGCGAGAGAAATAGTTCTGCAGCTTTGTAGCCGTGGTGGCAACAGAGTTTACCCTGATATGCAGCTCAGGATTCTCATTGAAGTGCATCGCCAAATATTCGGTATCTTCCTCTCCCCAGAGCGAGATCCAAGTCTTGATCAGATCCAAGGGATAGGAATGTTCATTTGAGATACGTTCGGCAGGATCGGTGGGATATGTAACGCGATCTTCTCTTTGATATTCACGCAAGACCGCATTGACGAAGTCCCCCACCGCAGGCGAGAGCTGTTTTTTTGCCAGCTCCACCGTTTCATGCACCGCGGCATGCGGCGGAATGCTATCCAAATAGATGAGCTGATACAGCCCTAAGTATAGCATTACCTTAATCTTGATATCTGTATCCTGATATTTATCGGGGTCGGTATAAAAAGAAAGTATGTATTCGAGCTTTTGCTTTTTCTTGATGACGCCTTTGACGGTGGCATAAAAGAGCCCTACCGCCTCGCCATCTTTCTTCAGCTTGCGAGCGCGCTGATTGAGAAGAGAATCCGAAAACTCGCTCCCTCTAAGCACTCTCAAGATAACATTGTATGCTTCTAAACGAAAGTTCATTTTGCCCTCTGGTATAGTCTTTTAATCAGTTCTTTGATGAGCTGTTCGGCGGGCATGGCAAGCTCTTCTTCCTTGAGCAGTTTAAGCTCTTTTTGGATGGCTTGCAGATTGAAGCCCAGTGCCAAGAGCGCATCTTCGGTTTCCTGCATTGCGCCATCTGTCATCGGGAGATCCGAGGCATCAAGATGTTCCATGAGATGGTGTACCTTATCCTTGAGCTCGATGATGATGCGCTGTGCAGTCTTTTTGCCTATCCCCGGAACCCGTGTAAGAAGTGCCTCTTCCGCACTGCGAACGCTTCTGATAAAGGCCGAAACGCTAAGCGTTGAAAGCACAGAGATGGCAATCTTTGGCCCTATGCCGCTTACTTTGTTGAGCAATACAAATAGCTCTTTTTCAGCATAGCTTGCAAAGCCAAACACACGCATATCGTCCTGAGTAATATTAAGATGCGCATATAGACTGCATTCTGAACCCACATTGGGCAAGACCTCGAAAGTGGATACGGGAATGAGTATTTCCCAACCCACACCACCGGTGTCTATTACAGCCATAATAGGGCTTTTATGAGCAAGAATCCCTTTAAGATAAAATATCATTGTAATGCATCCAATTTAATTCTGTTAAAGTGAGCTGTTGCAATCGCCAAAGCATCGTAAGCATCATCTTTTTTGTTGCTTGCTTCCAGTTTATAGATCTTGTCTATCATATATCGAACCTGCTCTTTATCGGCATTCCCATTCCCCACCACCGCTTTCTTTACTTCGCGAGGGCTGTATTCAAAGATGGGAATCCCCTTTTGAGCCAGAGCCAGGAGAATCACTCCGCGAGCGTGTCCAAGAGTGAATACGCTGCGGATATGTTTTTGAAAAAACATCGATTCTATGGCGGCGCAATCAGGCTGATATTCCTCCAAGACCTCAGTGATCTTGGAATGGATCAAGACCAGCCTCTCACCCAAATTAGAGACGCGGGTTACATCTATTACGTCGCAACCCGCGGCTATAACTTTATTTGCTTGGGTTTGGATCAGGCCATAGCCACAATAGCGACTGCCGGGATCAATACCCACAATTATCATAGTGGGTTAATCTTCCGCGGCAAGCTTTTCCATAACCTCGTCGGACAATTCAAAATTGGCATAAACCTTTTGAACATCGTCCAATTCCTCAAGCATATCTATGAGCTTCAAAAGCTTTTCGGCTACATCATCGGCATTGATGGTGTTTTTCGGAACGCGGGTAAGCGAGGCTTCTTCCACCTTGTATCCTGCTTCCTCAAACTTGCCGAGAACATTGTGGAACTCACCGGGTTCGGTATAGATCTCAAAGTATTCCTCTTCGGTGATCACGTCGTCTGCACCGGCTTCGAGGGCTTCCATAAAGAATTCCTCTTCATCCTGATCACTACGCGGCACCTGAAAATAGCCTTTGAGATCGAAGTTCCAAGACACAGCACCGGTCTCTGCAAGGTTTCCGCCAAACTTAGAGAACATGTGGCGAACTTCGGAGACGGTACGGTTTTTGTTATCGGTCATGGTTTCCACCACGATTCCAACGCCATTATGTCCATAGCCTTCATAGGTTATTTCTTCGTAAGTTGCACCTTCGACATCACCGGTTCCACGCCTGATTGCGCGCTCGATATTGTCTCTGGGCATATTCGCATTTCTGGCTGACAACATTGCCGTTCTGAGGCGCGGGTTCATATCGGGGTCTCCCCCACCCTGCTTGGCCGCAAGGATGATCTCCCTGGCTATGCGGGTATAGAGCTTCCCGCGTTTGGCATCTGTCGCTGCCTTTTTATGCTTGATCGAACTCCATTTATTATGTCCAGCCATTTTAAAACCTCACTTTAGATTACTGAGCGTCGTCGTCCTGCCAAGCTGCGATTACTCTCTGAGCCACGTCTTCCGGGACTCTTTCATAGTGTGAAAACTCTTGAGTAAAGCGACCACGTCCCTGCGTGAATGACTTCAGTGCGGGGAAGTAGTTATACATTTCTACGACAGGCATTTGCGCACTCAAATATTGCTTTTTGCCTTTCTGTTCCATTCCCATGATGCGACCTCTGCGCGTGGAAATATCGCCCATCACATCGCCCATATATTCACTGGGGACGATGATGACGAGATCGTGAATGGGTTCCAGCAAAATCGGTTTACATTTTTTGAAACCTTCTTTAAGAGCCACGGATGAAGCGATCTTGAAAGCCATCTCAGAGCTGTCCACATCGTGATAGCTGCCATAATAGACCTCTACCGAGATATCGACAACGGGATAGCCGGCAATGATGCCTTCTTCCATGGTCTCAACCAAGCCTTTCTCGATGGCAGGAATGAAGTTTGAAGGAATCACTCCGCCAACGATGGCGTTTACAAATTCAAAACCTGCACCGCGTTCGGTGGGTTTAATTCTAAAATATACTTCACCATATTGCCCGCGACCGCCGGATTGCTTTCTATGACGGTGTTGACTTTCGGCGCCGGCAGTGATGGTCTCTTTATAAGAGATGCGCGGAGCCTGGAGCTCAGCATCCACTTTATAGCGGTTTTTGAGCTTTTTGATCACGAGCTGAAGCTGTTGTTCGCCCATGCCTGCAAGAACGTTTTCCTGAGTTTCGGGATTGAGTTCATAGCGCAGGGTGCTATCTTCGGCGATGACTCTCTGCAAGCTGGAGCCGATCTTGTCTTCGTCGCTTTGGTTCATTGCCTTGATGGCTTGCCAAGTCGTGGCGGGAGGCAATTCGACGGGAATTATGGTATGGCGTGCATTCGGCGCAACGATGCTGTTCATCACGCGTGCACTTCTGAGCTTCACCAGTCCACCGATCTCACCGGCTCTGATTTCGCTCGTATCATGTCTGTTTTTACCTAACATGTAATACATATTTCCGGCTTTGTCTTTGATATCGCGTTCGGGAGCGAAGAACTCGGTTCCGCTCTTGATGGTGCCCGAAAACATTCTCACATAAGCAAATTCGCCCATGCTGGGATCTGCATAGAGCTTGAACATATAGCCCAAAAGCTCGCCGTCGGGGCTGCAGACAAAGTCTTTTGTATCTTCACCTTCCTGAAGCTGCATTTCTTTGCAATCTTCGGGAGAAAGAAGATAGTCTATCGCGCCCTGTAAGAAAGCAAGAACGCCCACACCGGTTCCGGCTGAGCAAGCAAAAGCAGGGGATAGTTCGCCTTCGCTGATGGCTTTTTTCATGCCGCGGATAAGGCTCTCTTCACTGAGCTCCATATTTTCTAAGAATTCATTGAGAAGCTCTTCATCGGTTTCCGCTACTGATTCCATGAGCTGCATGCGTGCATCTTCCACGATGTCTGCCATATCGGCGGGGATTTCGCCTTCACCGTCTGCAGTGATAGCTTTTTGCTTGATGATGTCCACAACGCCTGTAAATCCGCCTTCTTTGCCGATGGGGATGTGAATCTTCACGGGATTGAAGCCGGCATTTTCATAGATGGCTTCAAGGGTCTTGTCGTAATCGGCATGTTCGTTATCCATGCGATTTACAAGGATGATTCTGCCTTTCTTTTTGTCTTCCAATTGTTCGAGAGCGAGCTCGAGGCCGACCTCAAATCCGCCCGTTGCATTTGCAACCACGACCACGTTTTCCACGGCGGGAATTGCAACCACGGTATCGCCCACAAAGTCGGGAGAGCCGGGTGCGTCCAATATATTGATTCTATGGCCTTTATAATCTACATAACCGATAGAAAGCCCTAAAGATGACTTCCTGGCGATCTCTTCGGGATCAAAGTCCAAAATTGTATTTCCTTCATCAATCTTGCCCAAACGATTGCTCGCTTTGGTGAGATGGAAAATTTGTTCTGCCAGGCTTGTCTTGCCGGCACCACTTGAGCCGACAAACATTAGATTGCGTAACTTATTCATTGAGTAGTCTTTCATGTTTTTCCTCATCTATTAATGTCATAATTTAAACATTTTTATTCCTTTATGGACAATCTTTTTCATAGCTTGATAGGTGTCAATGCTTTTGTTTAGTATAATCTAAATAACGTGATATCTAAAGCATGTTATCCCGCGACAACCCCTTTGGTCACTTTGGACAACCCCTTTGGAAATAACGCCCCATAGTTATCACCACCTTACCAAACCGCCTGTCAATTTGTCAACCCATTTGGAAACATTCAAGTAGAAATTATTTTTTTATTTCCTCTCGCAACTGCCCGCGCAAGTTCTTTTCCGTCACATTTCAGAACAACATTCATCTGCACATCCCGCACACGATCCGAAGCAGCCCCAACATGCCCACCAGTCGCAAACCCACCCGTCCTGGGAGCCACAGCAACCGGCGCCAGTACCGGCATCTGAAACCCACTCAAAGCCTTCCTAATCTGCTCTGCACCCCCAAAGTTCAGCGCATCAAAGAACCCCACTCCAAACTGCTTAACTCTATCTGCAGAAACAATATACTCATGATCAGACACCGCGATGATATTTGAGTCCGAAGTAGTGCTCCCCTTCCCCCTGAAAAGCCCACCGGTTGCAAACTTCTGTTCCGCGATCAACTTCACCTGCGCAAACCCCAGAGCCCCCATAGCCCCAGCAACAACCGGCGCCAACCAAGCCGGCTTAATCGTCAATGCATTCGTAATCCCCTCTAATGTATTCACCGTTGCAGACGCGAGTTGCATCTTCTGCTCCGAGCGTTTCATATCGCGCTGTTTCTTCTCATATTCCTCATTGATCCGCTCCTTTTCCTTCGCCAACCATACATCAGTTTTCCGCTCCTGCTTAGCCCGCTTCTCCAAATCCTTCAGAGACTTATCCCTCTGCAAACCAAGATTGTTATACATCTGACTAAATATCCCACTAATCCGATTAGCCATATCTCGAAAAGCACCTTCAATTTTATTCTGCTCTTCTTTCGGAACCCCCAAACGATCCAACATGTGCCCAAACAGTGTCTTATCTCTTTTTTCATCTTCAAATATCCCTAATTCACGCTTCAGCTCATCCAGTCGAGCCTTTACCAGCTCGAATTTCTGCTCCTCAGACAGCTCCATTGTCCGCACATCCTCCTCAATGCGCGCCTTTTTCCAATCATAATAGCCCTCATCCAAAAACTTTATTTCATTATAATACCGAGCCAAATCACTCTCACGATTCACCGCCAATTGCGCTCCCTGCGCCCGTTTCTGATAGATCGCCAAAAGCTCTTTCTCCTCCTCTGAAAGCTCCCCATCCGCTTCTAAAATCGCCTTCAGAGAGCGATAGTATTCCCAGGACTTATCCGCAACCTCTGAATACGTCGCCAGCCCAAGATCACGCAATTGCCCCAGATGCATCATCTCAGTCTCATATTTCTCCTCGAAAGCCAGGACAGCCCGCCTGTCCCACTCTTCCTGCTCACGCTCTAACTGCGCCATTTGATCATCCACCCAAGACTGAGGCGATCCACTCCGCTCCGCCTCCTCTCTGATCCGTCCTGCCTTCCAATCATAATATCCCTCTGCATAAAACTTTAGCTTATCATAATGCGCCGCCTCATCCTTCTCATTTTGCTCTTTCATATTATTCTCGATTTCAGCAATCTCTCTATCTCTTTTCTCCACCAAATCCCGCTCTGCATCGGCATTACCCGCCACCGCCTTAAGTTTTAATGAATACTCCTGCTTTAATGTCTCGATTTGCGCTAATTCCTCATTATAATTAGCTTCACGTAGCACACGATATGCCTCGATCTCTCTCATGATAGAATCAATCTCAGCCTGAGGAAATTCCGTCCTGCCGGTCGCGCCCGATTTACTTCCACCGCCGCCACCCCCTGGCTCCTCAACCTCCACACCCGCAATCATTGCCACTCTACGAGCAATCTCTTCATTGATTTCATTTAAATCAGACTGATATTTTGCGATGTTTGCCTGAAGCTTTTTCTCACGCTTAGAATCCCATGATTCTTTTGAGACATAACGCGGTCGATCTGCCCGATAGTGCGGAGACAACGGGTCGGGAGCCGCAACTACTTGCATTGTGCGGCTTTTAGTACCCGCCTCAAATTCAGCAAGCAGAGTTTCTAATTCAAATGTCGCATCACTTTCTTTCTTGACCAGCTTCACCATCTCATCTTTTTTCTCTTCAATAATGGCTTCTTTAATCTTGATGTTAATCCATTCTTGCAAACTCACTCGTGCCGAATCGATAGCCTTCGAAATGTCCTTCCAAGCCCCTTTTTCCAAGTCAATCTTCTTGAAATAATTAGGATACTTATTCATCAAATCATTAATCGTTTTCTGATACTTGATATTGTCTTCCGTGCTACGGCTCTGATTGTGATGCAAGTCTTTATATACCATCACTAAGCGCTCAAATTCCACCCGCTGAGATGTCAGGGACGCCTTCACAGCCTCCGCTCCGGATTTCGCCCCTGCAAGCTTTTCAACAAATCTGGTCAAAACCCTCGCAGCCCCCGCAATAGCCGGCGTAAAGTGATCTCCAACCACCGCATAGAGCGTTTCCATAGCATCTTGCATCTGAGCCATCGCCCCGGCATAAGAATCCGCCATTCTCGCAGATGAACCGGCTATCCCCGTCTCTGTGCTCTTGAACGTGGAAAGCATTGCCTCTCTGAATTCTGGAAGCGTCAGCTTGCTCAGATCATCAATCCCATTAAAACTCCGTATCAATTCCAGGATTCCTCGATCTCGTAACATCATCGCAGCACCCGCACCACCCGCGAAGGCACGCCCCACGGCGTTTGCAGCTTCAACCACATTGATCCCCATAAATGCCGCCAAGTCCTGCACACTCTCAAGCACATCCTCAGCATCCAGCCCAAACGCCTTAAGGTTCGCACCCGCCTCCACCACTTCACGCAATGTAGCCGGAGTCTCAAGAGCAACCTTTCTAAATTTCTCAAAAGCCGCCGTAGCCCTATCCGTGTCCTGATAAAGGTTAAATAAACGCAACCTTAGCTGTTCAAACTCGCTTGATGTCTTAATAAAAGGACCAATAGCTTTTTGTAGGACAGAATACATTTGTTTGATGCCCTGAATAGCAAATCCCATATGAGTGCTGAAGCCAACTACAGTCTGAGATAGTTTCTGAAAACGGTTCTCAAATTCTTTAAAAACCCCCAGTTTAGCTGTGGATAAGTCGATATCCACAGGGATATCATACTTCTTCCCGATCTGAGCTATCAGCTGTTGCAGCTCTTCTTTACCTTTAAACTCTAATTTTACAACAAGTTTTGAATTTTCCATTTGCATATCCTTATAATATACTTAAATTGTATATAGAATAAAAAAAACAAGGAGATCACCATGTTAGCCTTTATCCTATACATCATTTTCTTGGTAGCACTCGTGTTTGTTCTCTTCCAGTTTGGAATGGTTGGAGTGCGAAACGGCGGCAAGACCGGCATCAAGGCTATAGACAAGTACCTCAAGTAGCACCTACAAGAGGACACACTCCCTGCACCCTCTCCTCATAATAAAGCTCAGCCAAAGCCACAGCCTCATCAATTTCAATTTCACTCGGATTAGCACCGATCCGACACATGATATACCTCAAATTCATGAAGATATTCCCAGGCTCACTTCCTGGAGATTCCCCGGACTCACCGCCTGATTCAATCCTATCAGCCCGACGGTGATATCGATCACAAAAGGGACAAACACCCCCAAACACTGTATCAGCGAGCATTCACCCCACGCCACCGCCTCACCATCTTCACCTTCACAAACATCACTCTTAGTAATGATCTCACATATCTCCGGCAGCTTCCCCTTCTCCAAAAGAACCCCCGCCAAATCCGGCAAATCCATATCCTTGATCTTCCCCAGATCACCCGTCAAAACGCCCTCGATCCCCGCCTCTTTAAACAGCGGAAACAGCCTCGAAAGCGTCGTCACATCAGTATATACCTTCATTATAATAATCTCCTTTATTTTGCCGTAAGCGGCGTTCCATCCTGAGTCTGAACCTTCTCGCTTATCTTCAGCGCCAGATAGTCCATAAAACTCTCACTAAACACAGTATCATCAAAACTAACCGTAGTATGCTTCGTATCTCCCGCTGAAACAACACCATAAGCAGACACGCAAGACACCCGCACATGCACATGAGATTTCACCGCCTGCATCACCGGAATATCATACACAAAACGCGGCTCAAAACCATAAAACACAAGCAATTGCGGCTCATTCCCCTGAATATTCGTACCCGCAGAATCATCAAAAAGAATCTCAAAGCGATAATTAGACCCAACCGTCGCATTCTCAGGCTTTTCCGCCACTATCACCAAACGATTATTAGCCACTGAAACAGCCGGATTAATCGGAACACCCGGCTCGTCCGGAGTAATCAAATCGTCCGGAGAGTAAGCCGATACCAAAAAGTGAGATGTTGCCGACAAGGCCGACGAGTAAACACTGTTCCGATAGCGAACTGCGCAATGGAAATACTTACCCTTCATCCGCGCACTTTTCGGAATATTCACCACATTCGCCACACTCCCGTCAAAGTAAACATTAGCCTCAGTGGATGCTACGACACTCCCGCCTTCCAGCGTCAACTGCGTATTCTCATTATCGGAGACACACCAATAAAACAGATAAAACCCACCATAATACGGCGCCGTGATTGTATGCGTAGCCAACCTAAGAAAAGACACTCTGTCAGACACTGATGGCATCGTCGGCACCACATCATCGAGCTTATCCACCAAATGCCGAACCTGCGAATATCGAACCGCATCCTTATCTTCCGTTGCCTTCGCCAACCCATACAGCTTCTTGCCGTTAGCATCCAGCCCAGTCAGTATTATCAGCGAATTATCATCGCTAATCTTAAAGCTCGCATTACCGCTAAATATCAGATCCACCAAAGCCTTCAACATTAGCTTTTTCGGTTCAAAACTCTCGTCTGCATCAGCCGCCAATAAATAGTCCATCATACTCGGCTTTACCAGCTCGTCCAATTCATGTAACATCTTATCGTTATCTGACATACATCTCTCCTTTATACTATCATTCTTTGTTTGTTTTTCAACACAAGAAACGAGCCCTTACCTATCTTCAAAAACCTCGGCCGCGAGCTCACCAGCGGGAAGTTCTTGATCAATCTCACGCTCACAAAACTAAGCTCCACATCCTGCCCCGCATTCAAATTAGTGATCTCCTTATATCCCAAATCACCCTTTGGATACACCATCAAATCCAGCGTCCGCCCATCCTGAAATCGCGGCTGAAGCAGTATCTCATCGCCCATCTCGCGCGACCGATTAATGATCCTAAGCATCATCAAATGCTGATCAATATCCCTATTCCGCGTATTATAAAGCTTCAAGCTCACCTCAGCTCTATAGCCCTTGAAATTCTGAATCAAATCCCCGCCCAAGGTCTCGATCAGCTCCTCAATCGGCTCCAACACCACCGCACCCGCCGCCTGCCTTTCATCAAAATGAACACACAGCTCCTCATCGATATAAAACCGCGGACTACCATAACCAAATATCGGATACATAATCAAATAAACCTAAACTGAATTTCACGATTTGTGATGCTATGATCCAACGCCAAAGCCAGCGCCCAGAACTTATCACCATGATGCGGCAGCATATCATCAGCGTTATAACTAAATGTACTCGTCCGATTCGCTGTCCGCTTGATACTCAAAATATGCGAGATCAAATTAGGATCATTTGGAATCCTAATCAATTTATCCTCAAACGCAATCTTCATTCCCTTCGCCAGTCTGTCCTTCACAGCCGGAGCGAACCCCACTCCACGCACCTTCGCCGGGAACCTAAAGCTCAAATCCTCATGCAGATTCATCCCAATCCCGCCCTTATCAATCGCCATGATCTGACACTGCGACTGCATGAGCAACTCCGTAAGCCTCGTTTTCTGCTCTCTGAAAGGCATTTTATGCCACTCTTTCATCGTTGTGTTCCACACAACCTTGCCATCGCGCAAAGTCTCCGCAACCGCCGTCTCATCACGCGTGCGCCCGATATCCACTCCATATACCAACGGCATGTTCGCATCCCAGAGCTTCACCTGCTCGATAAACGCATCACTCAGCGGATCATACAAGCAAGGCTCTATCAGGTTATAAGGCACATAACTCTCTGAAGTATCCAGCGGAATACACTCATAAGCCTGCGCAAATTCCTCCGGGTCAAACAGCTCGCGCAACTCCTCGATGTCCACAGGAAACCCGTCCGCTTTCGCATCATGTATCGACACACAATGCTTGCTCCACCTCTTGCTCTTATTACTCCAAATCTGCCAAAACTTATCAATGCGACTCTTCGGCGTACTGATCACCGTCACCCGCCCCTGAACCGCCGTGATACTCGGCACCATCGCCTTCCATATCTCATTATCACGAATAGTAAAAGCAAATTCATCAAAATAGACATCACCGTTAAACCCGCGCGCTGTCCGCCAGTTCGTGCTACAAACCCGAACAGAATACCCGTTGTCAAATTCTATCAGACCCGCTTTATCCTTCACCGGCAAGATACCCATCTCATCCAGATGGTCCCGGATATAATCCAGCACTATCTCAGCATTATACTTACTCGCAGAAACAATTAACTGATTACGCTTCCGAATCAACGCACCGCTTATAGCGTCCAATCCAATTGTAAAACTAAACCCTATCTGCCTACTCTTGTTAGCAATACGCCAACGCGTATCATCCGTGATAAACTTCAACTGAAATGGATACAACACCTTACGAATATAAGGCGCCAATACCTCAATATACCTATTCATCAGTTCACCCCGTCCAATACAAACGGCTCCGTATATACCACATCTTCAGTTGCAATATCCAGCCGCACAACGCACTCTGTGCCCGGAGAATAGCTCGCCAAATCACGAACCTGCACACCAGCCCTTTTCAACCTAAAAGGAATCACATAATCTTTGCCGCCGATACGCATCGCCAGCGGGATAAACACCCTCTTCCCGCTGGCATTATATTTACTTGCGATCAGCTGTCTGCCTTTATATATCATCTCTCTTAACTGAAGTTAATGTCGATTGTTGCAGTGCTATCCGGGCTAAATGCAGTCGCAACCACAGTGCCCTGGTTAATCGTGATTTTAGCCGTTGTACTGATAGTGGTCGGAACTTCATAACTCTTACCGCTATAATACTTAAAGAATATCTTTAATGTATGTGTCCCGTCTTTCAGAACAGGTAATACCATCGTCAAATCAACAATCGAACCAAACCCACTATGAGCAGGAACAGTAGAGCTGCCCGCCGCCCCAGTTTTAATGCTATCGATAGTTATGTATTCCGAAGTATTGTCAGGATGCTTCCAGCTCGCGCTCCAATTAGCTTTCTTGTGAAACTCTACTAATGTCTCCGCTAGATCCGTCCCTACCATCGCATTGGTAAAAGAAGGAAACTTAACACTCAACTCTGCTTCCAACTTACCACCATCCACCACGCTGGGAATATCGTCTTCGACCGAATTATCACCAAAGTCCATCTTGACCATCATATACGCATAGTCTTCGCTAACGCTAACCACGTCACCCACATCTGGATCATCACTCACAACTTGAACCTTATACCTGAGTCTTACGCTTTTTATCGACGTAGCAATCAAGCTCGCTCCAAATATAGTGCAAGTGGTGTTTGTACCGTCGCTAAAACTATCCCAGTTCACATTCAACTGCTTACTGCTCATCACCTCACCGCTTGCTGACTTATATGCCTGCAGCTTTAAAAGATCAGCAACACCGCTCCCCGGATCATATTTTAATCCAATCCATTTTGAGCTCGCATTATCCCAAGAACTAACCTCTACCAAATTAATCTCTTTTACCTTCAAACTCATCTCTCCATCTCCTTACCTCTCGTTGGATTCGACACGTCTCATGTCGCCCGCTCATAACTCATAATTAATAATTCATAACTCATAATTCATTAATGTCCGTATTAATCCATACATAATCTTCCGCCACTTCCGGCTTCTCTTCCTGAATATAAATGTCCATCCCATGAACACGCGGACGCGATACCAGCTCCGAAACCTGCGCCTTAACCTGCGCCAAGTCGTTCTGTATCCCATCCAATACCATCGAAACCTCTTTGGTCTCGCTCAGCATCCCCCGCATCCGCGCACCCAAATATCTTACATTTATATCCCGCCTATTCACAACTTATAACTCCCCCAAACCCCGTGCGAAGCACACCCCCGAGCGAAGCGAGCCCTTCTCACAACTCTCAACTCACAACTCATAGCTCACACTCCCCCTCTCAGCGCACTCAGCGCAATCTCCGCCGATTCCGGCATTATATCAAACGGAATAAAACTTATATCCGTATCCATGTCAAACACATGCATAAAGAACTTATCCAATTGCCCGCCAAACACATTCTGCAACGGCTTAATCCGAGTATTGAGGAATATCTTCAGCTCCCCGCTCGCCTCTCCGCCGCCTCCCAAACTGCCCGGCATCATCAGCGAAGCCAGCCTCGGCGGAACTCCATGACACGAAACTATCTCTGCAATCAAAGAGTCCTGCAATTCCAAGAACTTACCATCACTATGATCCTGCAACTTTTCCAATTGAATCTTCACCCCTTCCGGAACCGGTGCAATGCAAAATTTCGCCGCATTCTCCACCCCGCGGAACTTAGAAAGAAAGAACTGCCTTAGCCCCATCTCCGTTGAAGCACTTATGTCTCCGCCCTGGATAAACAGTATCCCATCCGGTATCGCATTATTTCTAAAGAAATTGTTATTATACTTCTTAATCGTGCTGATTGTACTGATCGCCTCATCCTTGATCAGCGGCATATAGTCCGGCGTGCCCCATATCTGAGATAGCAAGCTCGGCTCCCTAAAGTGCCACAGCTCATCATCCGGAAACTCCACCCTCTTATCATCCACTTCCTGCACAAACTTTCCATATTTATTCACCGTCATTGTCCAGCTTGGAATGTGATATATCTCCACCGCTCCGCCCACGCGCACCACTTCCCAAAATGCATCACCAAAGATACGCAGATCCAGGATAGTCTTCTGCAGCAGCGTAAACACAGAGTCCTCACGCACGCTCTCCTTCAAAATATCCTCAATCGCCTTATCCTCTATCCCATCTCCCAATATGCAGATAGTCTTCAGATTGATGCACCCCGCATGCCAAGAGTTGCTGTAATATGCACTAATGAGCTCATCCACGTCAAATGGACGCGCATATTCATCACTCTTGATCCGCTTACTCCTCTCCTTCTTAGGCTTTGCGCTCTTAAATATTCGGAATCTCATCTTAATCCCCGATAAACGCCGTCAGTGATTCCCAGTCCCCAAGCTCCGGCAAATAGCCAGCTTCAACCGCCGACTTAACGGTATGCATCTCAGGATATAAGTCCACTATGTCATCCAGCACCATAGAATCCAAACCATCCCCGTCTGAATTAGCCGCATCAAAGTTTTTCATCGCCTCATAAAAAACATCAAACGGCGTGCTGGGATAATTCTCCTTTCCCCATTCCTGCGCATAAGTCGTCAAGTCTGCCTTATACCCTTCCGATGTTTTTTGATACATATTGAGCATATTAGAATGCGTGAAGTCCACTACAAAAGAGTTCGCAACAAATATCCCGCGACACTGCAAGTCCATATCACCTGAAATATTGCCCAAACGAAAATGAAGCACACTGAAGTGCTCTTCAGAACACAGTCTCTCCACCAATACACATGAATAAGGAACAACGCGCTCATCAAATGGTGGCGGAAAAGTCCCTACCCAACCGGAATCTGTCCTCATGTTTATAAGAAGCTGCCTATGCTTAGCCTCTGCTTCACTCATCCCCTGCGCCATCCACAGCCTATTCTCCACAAAAAACCTATCATCATACTCAAACGCCGGATTCTCCACAGCATATCTCAGCACAGCAGAAAACTTTGTTACCTCAAATTCCCCGCTCTTCACCTCCAGCCTATAGTCCTCACTATCCTTAAAATACACCTTCAAGATAGGCACTCGCGGCCCCTCGCCCTCTTCCCACCCCGTGCTGTTTCCAATTACAGGAATCAGCCACACTTGGCTCAGCGGCACAGGATTAGTCACCTTAGATAGCACATTAAAGCTCAAACTCAGCTTCTCACTCCCCACCTCTGTCGTCCCGTCATCCAAGTCTATCGTCTTTTCCGGCTCCGTTACAAAGCTTAGATCACTCGTCTTGCCCAAAAATTGAGGCTGATAAACCAATGTCCTCGTCTCGCTATCAATCACGTAGCCCTGCCCGCGCTCAAACGCCAATACATAATAAAATTTCGCAGCCATATTCATCTTCTCCTAAATTTTGCGGGCACCGCTCCCACCAGCCTCAGCAGTGCCCGCCTGTCCTCACACCCCATGTGAATTTTCATAATTCATCACTCTCGGTGACCTCAGTGTTCTCGGTGGTATATTCCCCGGAACTCATACTTAAGTCAATGTCACCGGCACTAACGCAGGATTCACATCCGATCCATATCGAACCTTCCCGCTCAGTTTAATTACAGGCTCCTTATTACTCCCAATTTCAGGAGTCGGATAAACCTGTATCCCAAAGATAACCCAACCGCTCGTCGCCAAACGGCTGTCATATATCAAGATATCCACCTTTCTGTTGATCAGCTCCGTGCGCATTGCTGCCAGCGCCGCCGGATTCCAGCCCACCAGCTGCATTTCACAGTTCACAGCCTCGCTGCCAATCTCATCCGTGCCGTCTCCCATCGCTGTCGTCACATCGGGCTCGGTTGTAAATCCAAGCTCCTGCGTCACCTTCGCTCCCGTGGGAAGCAGTCCCCAGCTGGAAAGCGCGCTCTTTGCCAAGCTCGTAAATTCCCCGCCCGCAGGACGCACAAACACCTTGTCATAATATCTTACTGCCATTATTTCCTCCTATTCATTGTCAAAATTGGTCTTCTTTTTCCTTGAAGAAGGCCTGAGCACCCCGCTCTCATACAGTTCCAGCCGGAACTCGTTAAACCGTGCATCAAACAAATCCTTTATCTGATCCATCGTCACCGGCTCACAGCCATGAAACTTATCAATCACCGCAATCTTACGCGCTAACATGTCTATCTTGCGTGTAAGGGTAGCCCAGATATAGCTCACCAAACTCACAATCAGTCCCAATACAAAGAGCGCAATTGCCATCGGTATTTCAATCATTACCGGCTCCTATCTAAACGCGACGGAACTCTTCTCAAAAGCCGCCTGAACCGCCGTATCCAAACTGCCATATCGTTTTATCAATGTCTTCTTTTCATCCTCACTAAACGTCTTATTCAGCTCTTTAGTCACAAAATCCTTCTTTTGTTCACCACTGAGCTCCGTGTTATCCACCCTTGCGATGATCTCGATGATCCTCATCAAGATCGGCTCTAACACGCTGTCCTCGATATCAATCCCCGCCTTCTTAAAAAGGCGCGCCAATAGCGGACTTACGATGATTATAATCAGCGGCATCAATGCCTGGGTTAGCAAACTAAATGTAGTAGCAGCATCACTCACCTTTGCAAACACAGGCACCATGATCACCACCAAAAGCATTACCATGAAAAACATCTTCTTAAACATAACCTATCTCCTTTCCTTTCGTTGGATTCGACACGTCTCGTGTCGCCCATTTATATATCAATCCACGCAAAAAGCGATGTCTCATTGCGCAGCTGACTCAGCGCACTATGAGCACGCTCTTCCCACGATCTTGAAAGCCTCAGTATCTCACTTATCTCGCTGGCGCGAATCTCGCCCGCTCCCCAGCCCTGAACATCATGAATACTGCTGCCTTCGTTTACCTGGCGCGAACTCTTTAGCAAATCACTGATAGCCAGAGCACACACCGCAAATTCCAATCTCTTATCCTTCCGCGCCCACAGCTCCCCGTAAACGCCTTCGCCCAATATGCCCTGCGCTGTCTGCACGGCTAATTCGGCAAATACATTTATCCTCGTGTCGGGAATATCCTTATCCAATGCCTGATACTCGCGTATCTTAGCACTCCATTCATAAGCACCGCTCATGCTACTTTCCCCACCAAGCGAGCAAGCACACATGGCACATTGCCCACCATATCTTCGCCATATTCAACCACCGGTTCACTCACATAAAATCTCGGTATTGTCATCAACAATTGAACATAGCCAAATACAGTCTCACGCGAAGCGCGAAAACTACCCCCATGAGGCACGAGTATCCACACGCTGAAATAGTGTTCACCGCTCAGACCGCTTCCGGCACCATGTACCACCAAACCGGAGCTTTCCGCAACGATTGCAATTCCCGGCACGCTCGTCTTTCTGCCAAGCAAATGATCTGTGATCGGGAGCTCTACCAGTTTGCCAATCTCTTCAGCCAAGTGGTCCCATGCCTCATTAAGTGTCATCATTCGTCACTCACCATTCATAACTCATAATTCATAATTCATATTTCAATTGCCACCGGCAGGCTCGTCAGGATCAACCTCTTCAGCCTCAGGAACCAAAAGACGCGCATTGATAAATGGATGTATCACACAGTCCAATCTCGCGCTTAGCACTGCCTTCCAGCCGCGCGCTTCGGGATACCTCTGTGTTTCAAGATACAGCTCGCGGCTCAGCGGAGTCAAAAGACCCGTCAAATCCCCAAATATCATCGCGTTCTGTGGAAATCCGCCTATCTCTTCAATCAGGTATTTACCTCTGAAATATAGCTTTCCATCACGCTCTTTGATTATCGGTCTCTTAGTAGTCGCCTCTTCCCATAGCAAATTCATATCGGTCGGACTGATTATCAGCCTGCTGTCCGGATTCACCAAATAATCGTCCGGGCATCCGCTGATCAGTTTGATGATCTTCTTTTCCACCGTGTTCTGCGTGGCGCCATATTCTACCACATTCTCAGCAGTCACCATCTGCTTCAACAGCCCGTCCAATATCTTTAGCATCGTCTCCCTATCAGTCGCGGTATCGCCCGCCTGCTCCAGCTCCGTATCCCCGTTGATGATCAGCTGCGACAAGTCCTTTGCAAATACCTTTGCAAACATCTCCGCTATCTTCTCAGGGCTCGTCTCCATATCCTCGGCATAACTGTCTTGGATAATGAGCGGAAGCACCAGCTCCTTCACGGCATAGCTCACGTCAGCAGCGTTCATGTTCTGCATCGTTGCTACCGTCTGTCTCCCACCATTCGCATTATGCGCATTACTAAAGCCGCGCGTCTTATACTGCGTCATATTCACCACCGGATATGTGCCTATCGGCAAGTCAACCTTCGGTGCCGTACACAGTTGCAATATAGGCGCATTAGCAATCACCATATCCAAAAATTTGTCAGTTGTCTTCGCGCTCAGTAAACCCAAGTTTTTTCCTGTCTTCATCTCTCCTCCTTACTCCAAAGCGTTGAAGTTAAACTCACTAAAGAGCCCTTCACCTTCGCTTTTCTCCGTGATTGTTACATTCCCGCCGTCAAGGTTCAATTGCCTGCTTTTAGGAACCTTAGCCACACCCTCTTTCACATTCGCCAGCTCAGTTGCCATCTTTTTGACCTCATCCCTCAGCTCGCCTATTACCTTCATTACCTCGCCGTTGTTATTCTCTTCAGCGCCGTTTGTAGGCGGCTCCTCATCGCTCTTTACGCAATATGCGCCCATGCTCAAACCCGTCAGCTCACCTTTCTGCACGCGGATAAATTCATCACTCTTAGGATCCATCTGAACCCCAACCTGCCACGCGCCCTTCTCGTCGAGATAGCTCTCCACCACATGCGCGCCGTTAGGCTTCTCATCGTGATTTGTGTCCACATTGCCCAGCGCGCCCTTACGCAAAAATGCATGAGCAGCTTCCTTGATTGTCTTCTCATCCGCCCAGTCGCCGTCCGTGTCCTTAACCCCGGGCTCATAAACAGTTCCATACACCAATCCCTCTGCATCACTCTTTGTGATCTTGATTATCTTCGTGTCCGTAAACTTAGCATCCGCGCTCTTATACACGATGTCGCGCTTGTTCGCCGGTTTACCCACCAGACTGATGTATGCCACACTCAGTTTGTTCAGCTTTGCCATTTTCTCTCCTTCTAATTCTATAAGCTTTATTAGCTTCCCTTAGCTGCCTTTACCCTATTCCCAAACCCCTAATTAAGTCAAATTTTCTGTGCATATCTGCATAATTGTCTATAACCTTAATCTTATCAATGCCTTACAACCCACCCCTTCAACCCCGTATTCTCACCCTAAACCCATTTTCAAAGCAAAAAAAAAGCCCCGTCTCCGGAGCAAATGCCATCAAAATCCATCCTATCTCACAACCTCACAAACCACCACTCACAAACCCTCGGTGATCTCTGTGATCTCGGTGGTAATACCACTCATAATTCATAATTCATAATTCATAATTAATATTTCACACCCCCACCCGCGCCAAACACTCCAACATCTCCGCTAAAACATTCGCCCTTCTTAGCAGTAAATGTCGCCACCCTACAACGCAGAACTCAGGCTTAGACTCCACTATCACCAACAACCCATCCCTATAAACACGAACCCTTATTAAAAACCCCCAATACGGTGGCATGCTGAAAAACTTCCTAACCTGATGCAGGTTTATCGTATAAACTCCCTCGCTCTGTTCACACTTCCCCCGCTTCAATCCCAATATCCCGCAAGCCTCATCTACCAATATATCAAACAATTCCATGCTCACATCCATCCTGCGAACAACAATCTCTTTCTTAATCATAATTCCTCCTATAATTCATAAATCATAACTCATAATTCATAATTCTCTATTATATCTCCTAATACACAAATCCAATATCCCTATCATCACTATATCAGGATCATCCTCTACATATATCACAGGCGCATATCTCGAGTTCAGCGGTATCAATAGCGTCGTCTTGTGCTTTATATCATCCATCAGCTTCTTCAGAGTTATACCGTCATCTGTCCTAAATGCCATTATCTTACCATTCGTATCCACATTCCGCCAATCCTCACTACATATCACCAAATCCCCAGGCATCACCTGCGGCGCCATGCTGTCTCCGCTCACTCTAAATACCACATAAGGCGGCGGAAAACTAAGTAATCCCACCGGTATATCAAGCTGATGATATGGCTCCTCATATATAATCTCTGCCGGATGCCCCGCCGCTATCTCCCCCACTATCGGTATAGATATCGTGTCTCCAAGAAATGATGCATCTACCTCTTGCAGCTCCTGAAACATCGAGCCGGTGCCGGTAAGTAGCCAGTTGAGATTCACCCCAAACACGGAGCACAGCTTTGATAAAAAAACAGAATCTGGGCTTCTTGCTGCTTTTTCATACTGAGAAACAGCAGACTGGGAAACCTGCAATGCTCTTGCGAATTCTACTTGAGACAACTTCTTGTTGCTCCGTATTTCCTTGATTCTCAACGACATGCTCATGTCAGTCTCCTTAAATATCACAAATGAGGTATTTTAAGCTTGACATAATATCACAATCGTAATATTGTGTCAATATACTCATATAATACAAAAAAAGGAGTTCCACATGTCTGTCAAGCACAAAGTGAAACGCAAGCCCATGGAAGCCGGAGAGATCAGAGCCGAGCTCGCTCGTCGCAAGATGACGCGAAAGCAGCTTTCGGATGAAACCGGTATCGGCTATCAATATCTCGTCGCCATCGTAAATGGCTACTACCCCGCTGTCAAAATGCGCACCAAAATCACCAACCACCTTTTCCCCCTCTCAGGTTTCGAGATCATCGAATATCCCCAAAAAACAGCCGGAGGTTCAAGATGATGAAAATCTATAAAACCTCCGTCGCCTCCCTCCCTCTCACCGGCTGCGCCGATTGCCCAAACCGCGTATCCAAACGCTTCCCACACGGCAAAGGTAAATACTACTCCCAGTGGGTCTGCGGCGCCATCACATTCAAAACCATCAATCCCATCACCAGGGAAATTGTCTTTAGACACCGCTTTCCCAGCCTCGCTGAAGCCCTTCAACACAAAGGCTTTCATCCCGAATGCCCTTTAGAAAATTATACACCCAAAGGAGATACAAAATGAAGAAGACCACACCAAATATCACCTACGCCCTCATCCCCACCTCAGATATCGAGCGCATTGCTCTCATCCACGAATCTCGCCAAAAGCTCGAGGCCATCCTCACCGCCTTCCCCATCAAAGATACCCTCAATTTCTGCTTCGGCGGAATCGGCTCCCTCGGCGTCTCTACTTATAACGCCCGGGAATTCAAAAAGCTCTCCCCGGATCACGATTACAAGCTCATCCTAAGGGTATCCCCCATAAATGATGGATACACAGCCCTCCAAGTTGTAGATAAAGCCCCTCATCAGTCCCGCTGTCCGCGTTGCAAAAGAACCGTACAAGAGATATGTGCCGAAGAGTTCATGAGCATAATGGAAAACATCTCTCCCATTCACTTCGACTATGGTAAACCCTTTGTAATGAAACACTTTGATAAGATGGATAACAATCTTAAAGCCTCGCACCACCCTTGCCCTTGCAAATTACTGCTAAAGGTCGATGGCGCGAAGCTTGCTCAACTACTTAAAGACATCGGAGCAGACCTATGATCACGCATAATATATGGGCTCACATGATCCACGACATGACCTTGTGG
>DUNQ01000051.1 GCA_012839325.1 Candidatus Cloacimonadota bacterium | reverse complement strand
CATCGATGCCATCATCGTTCCTTCCGAGACTCGCCGTCGCCTCATCGACGCACTGGATATTCTCAGCACGAAGAGCGAAAGCTTGCCTCCTAAGAAACATGGCAACATCCCTACCTAAGGAATTGGACAATGAAAACATTTGATAAGAAAGGACTTGCCGCAATCTCTGCGGTAATGGCTCTAATCAGCTCCGAGGATGTTTGCATCCCATACACCGAGCCGGTGCGGGGCAATTATCCTCATCCGTGGTCTGGACATTCACGAAGCCAGATCATGCAGTATAGAGATATCACTCAAAGAAGAATAATAAAAAGAAGCAGATAAATAAGGAGAAACAATGGATAAACACGGTATCCTCGAAATGACCACGATGCGCTATGAAGCGGATCGCCCGGCTGCCGCAAATCCGGTCAAAATCCAAGACCTATCATTCAGAGATGGGCACCAGTCGCTCTTTGCCACTCGTGGCAGAACTGAAGACCTCGTGCGCCTCGCTGAACATATGGATCAGGTTGGCTACTATTCAATGGAAGTCTGGGGCGGAGCAACATTTGACACGATGCACCGCTTCTTGGGCGAAGATCCCTGGGATCGCATTCGTACACTTAAAAAATACATCACAAAAACCCCCTTCTCCATGCTATTGCGCGGACAAAACCTCGTTGGCTATCAAAACTATGCCGACGACGTGGTGGAAGCATTCACTCAGCGTGCTTGTGATAACGGCATCGATATATTCAGAGTGTTTGACGCTCTGAACGACTTCCGTAATTTCACCACCGCAGTGAAGGTGATTCAGAAGAATAAAAAACACTTTCAAGGCGCAATCTGCTATTCGTTGACCGAACAGCGCATGGGCGGAGAAGTATATAACATCGATTATTATGTGCAAAAAGCTAAGCAGCTCGAAGATATGGGCGCGGATAGCATTTGCATCAAAGATATGGCAGGATTGATAGCTCCTTATGATGCCTACAACCTCATTCAGGCGCTGAAAGCGAACGTTAAAGCACCTATTCACCTGCATACTCACTTTACCTCAGGCATGGGTGATCTCTCGCTCTTTAAGGCTATTGAGGCCGGAGTGGACATCATCGACACCTGCATGGGACCCTATGCATATCGCACCTCTCACCCTGGAGTGGAACCTCTGGTTATCTCTCTCTTGGGAACAAATCGCGATACCGGCATGGATATCAGATTGCTCAACATGATAGGCAAAGAGATGGAAAAGGATATTCCCAAATACATGCAATTTGCCGATACTACCAAGTTCTCCATCATCGATACAGACGTTATCATTCACCAGACTCCGGGCGGAATGCTCTCGAATCTCGTGAATCAGCTGCGTCAGATGGATGAACTGGACAAGCTGGATGATGTCTTTGCAGAGATCCCGAAGGTGCGTAAAGATCTCGGTCAAATCCCGCTCGTCACACCCACCAGTCAGATCGTTGGCATCCAGAGTGTGAACAATGCACTCTTTGATACCGAAGACGGCGAATATTCACGCATCACGGAGCAGGTGAAAGACCTCTGCTATGGACTCTATGGCAAGACTACCCTGCCCATCGACGAAGATCTGCAAAAGAGAGCGCTCAAAGGCTATCCCAAAGGTGAAACGCCTATTACATCGCGTCCCGGTGATGTGATCCCGCCCGCAATGGACGAGGTCGCAAAAGAAACCGAAGGACTCGCCAAAGATCTCGATGATCAGCTCATCGTGGCTATCTATAACGTTACAGGAAAGAAGTTCTTGCGCATCAAACACGGACTCGAGCCCATGCCGGAAGAGATGAAAGCAACCACCCTGGAAGAAGTGAAAGAGATGAACGATCTCATAGCCAAAGCCAAGGCAGGAAAGCTTATCGAAAAGCCGGAAGCTCCTGCAAAACCTGAAGATGCCAGAGAGTTTGATGTGTTTGTAGATGGAAGCTATTTCAAGGTGGAAGTTGCTGAAAAAGGCGGCGCACCTCGTATAGTGTCTGCACGTCCCGCACCTGCAGCACCCGCAGCGCCAGTGGCTCCTGCTGCTCCTGTAGCACCGGCTGCAGCTCCCGTAGCTTCTCCGGCTCCTGCACCTGCCGCTCCTGCCGCAGTAGTGGAAGATGGTGAAGCAGTCACCGCTCCTATGCCCGGCATGTTGGTCAAATATGAAAAGCAGGTTGGAGACAAGATTGCTCGCGGCGAAACTGTGCTCGTTCTCGAAGCGATGAAGATGTATAACAACATCCCCTCTCCCGTGGATGGAACGGTTGTAAGCACTCCCTTCGCAACGGGTGCGAACGTCAATAAAGGCGACATCCTCGCCACCATCAAAGCAGACTAAAGGAGAAACTTCCATGCAGGTAAAAAGCAAGATCATGGATAGCGCTCAGATAGAGCGTAGCATTCAGCGCATGGCGCATGAAATCATCGAACAAAATCGTGGCTTGGATAATATCCGCCTCGTAGGCATACGCTCGCGGGGAGTGCCTTTGGCAAATAGACTCTCGGAATATCTGAAGCTGATCTCAAAGCAGGATGTGCCTGTGGGACTCTTGGACATCACGCTGTATCGCGATGATCTCACCACGATCTCCCATCAGCCCGTCATCAAGGGATCGGAATTGGATTTCTCCATAGACGGTGCCGTGATAATACTCATCGATGATGTGCTTTATACCGGCAGGACTGTTCGTGCCGCAATCGATGCCATCATGGACTTCGGGCGTCCCAGCCAGATACAGCTCTCGGTGCTCATCGATCGCGGTCATAGAGAACTACCTATCAAAGCTGATTATGTGGGTAAGAATGTGCCCACATCCAGAGATGAAGTAATCAAAGTAAGCCTCTCGGAAACTGACGGAGAAGACAGTGTTAAGATCCTTTTGGCAAAAGTATAATCAACGCTATTCAACGCTGGGAAGCCGGGTCTGCATTGGCCTGGACTCCCAGCTTGATAAGCTGCCCAAAGCGGTGAAAAGCTCCAAGAACCCCATCTTGGAATTCAACCGCAGCATCATCGACGCCACACATAGCTATGCGGGTGCATACAAGCCCAATCTCGCCTTCTATCTTGCCGATGGCATGCGAGGGCTGGAAGCTTTGGCAGAGACTATCGCCTATATCCCTGATGACATCCCTGTGATCCTGGACTGTAAAGTGGGCGATATTGGTTCCACCATGCAAGGCTATGTAAAGGCTTTCTTTAATGAGCTCAAGGCGGATGCGATCACGATCAACCCGCTGATGGGCAAGGATGTGGTTTCGCCTCTCTTAGAGATAGAGGGGAGCTTTGGCTTTGCGCTGGCGCTTACTTCAAATCCCGGTGCGGATGACTTCTTTCATAATGCAAAGATGAAGCTGGAAGTGCCGAGATGGATGCAGCAATATCCCGTGGAGAGAATAGGCGCCGTGGTAGGAGCCACACAGGTTCAAGACCTCAAGCTTATGCGAGAGCTTATGTCCGGCAGACTCTTTCTCATTCCAGGAATAGGAGCGCAGGGCGGAGACCTCAGAGCCGTCTTGGATAACGCCGTGCATAGTCCCGAAGATCCACGCATCCTGATCAATAGCTCGCGCGGGATCATCTTCGCCTCAGTAGATGATGACTTCGCGCATAAAGCCGGCGAGGCAGCAAAAGAGCTTTTCGAGCAATCCCGAGCCTAAGCTCTATTTAGCTTTGTTTCTAAGCGCTTGATTCTTTTTGAGAGCGCTTCGAGCCTCTTTGCATTAGGTTTATATCTGCTGTTTTCAAATGCCTGAGCTTTAAGAGCGTAGCTCAGCGCTTCATCAAGGCGCCTGTCGCGCTCAAGGATGATCGCCGCCTCTATCATGGCATCTCCATGCGAAAGCTCAGCTGCCATCTCAAAAGCCTCCAATGCCGTATTATAGTCCCTTTCTTTCTTCAAGATCATACCCAAGTCGTAAGCGATATCGGCACTCACAAAGCCTTCCGAGATGAGGTCTATCAAGATGCGCCGTGCTGTCTTCATCTCACCCACGCTTTCATAAAGCCGCGCTAGGGCATGATAGTCTATGCGATGATCTTTCCCCGCCTTAGGTGGATAGCTCGCATTGTCCGCAATCAGCGCAAAGAGTATGGCAAGATAGAGGATATCATCATGATTGTGAGCAAAGATGCGCTTTATCAGCTCGGTCTCCCCGCTATAGAGAAAGTCTTGATATGCCTGTGGAACTTGCGCACCGGGGATATCCGTTTCAGGGCAGCGAGGATGGTCTAAGATATAATATTCAATGTTTTCCAGTGCACAGGAGGAGAGCCGTCTTTTCCACATACGCCGCGCTAAATGAAGCACATCGAGATGAGCTATCTCTCGCAGATTGAGCCAGATGTGATGATATAAAAGACGCGATTCCAGCACAGGGATATCAAAGCTTTTACCATTAAAACTCAGGATAATACTGCGACTTTCGAGGAGCTCTCGCAGGCGATCAAAGCTATTCTCCTCCGCATCCGGATCGGGCAAGAATATCTGCTCCACCACGAAATGCTCCTCCTCATAATATCCCAGACCAATCAGGAAAGCGAGAGTTCCGCTACGCCCCAAGCCGCTGGTTTCCAAGTCCAAAAATAGCATATCTTCAAGAGAGAACTCAAAGCCCTCATCAAACTTCGCCCAGCTTTTGATGATCTTCGGCACGCTCTCAGCATAGATAGGAAAGCCCTCAAAGCGCATAGACAAAGGATGTCGAGTGCGCCGAATGAACACATTGTCATGCTCATGAGCCGAAAACTCCCCCTCAAAGTCTCGCCTGATGCAAGCTCGCAGGAGCCCTTTCATCTCTTCTTGAAAGTCATAGTGTTCCATTAGCCGGTGCCGTGCGCATATAAGAAAGGAGGCGAAATCTCTTCCGCCCCCTTCGCTTATCTATTGTTTATTAATTAGATATGGCCTTTTCCAAGACCACGGACTTTGCAGCCCAATTCTTTATATTTATTAAGTTTCTCGTCGTTGAGGAAGTTCGAGCAATCCACGATGAGCGGCTTTGTTCCACACATCTCAAGCAGTTTTTCGGGCTCAAGTTCGATATAGTCTTTATGCCCGACGCCGAAGACCACAACATCGCTACCTTTAACGGTTTTAGCTATGTCTTTTTCTACGACGACTTCAGGAAGCTCATCCCAAAATTCCACGTAAGAATCATGAGCCTTCACTACGGCCTTATCCTTCTGCAAGAATTTCACCAATATCTCGCTGGGGCTATGTCTTGTATCGCCAACGTTTTCCAGGTAGGATACACCGAGAAGGGCAACATTGACATTCTCAAGCTCGGGGAAGTCTCTTTTGATGATATCGATGGTGTGCAAGGGCATAGTGTCGTTGATATTGACGCTATTGATTGCCACATCGAGCGAGCCTTCGAGATCAAAGAGCGCACCCATTGACCAATTTGCCAAGACGGGATCTTTGGTGAGGCAATATCCGCCAACGCCCAAGGAAGGACGCAAGAGGTTGTCGTGGGTTCCTTTACGCATGCGGATTGCATCGCGCACTTTAAAGATATCCACTCCTATCTCTTCGGCAAACTTTGCCCATTCAAGGGTGAGAGCGATGTTCGAAGCGCGATAGCTATTTTCCATAGTCTTCGCCATTTCACTGGCATTGGTGCTATCGAGCTGAGTGAGCGGAAACTCTTCCGTGTTCAGAACATCGGTAAGGAATTCGCGACAGAGGTCTATGCTCTTTTGGTTGATACCGGAAAAGACGCGCCAGAAATCGCGAATGGAAGACACGTAATTTGCACCGGGCATCACTCTTTCATAGGAGTGAGCGATGAGCGGGGGATTCTTTTCAATATCGATACCACGCTTGGTAAATTCTTCTTCCATGATGGGTTTGACTACTTGTTCACAGGTTCCGGGCGGGACTGTGGTTTCCACGAGCACCATGCAATCTGGGCTGATATTTCTGCCCAACATGCGCATGCCTTCGCTGAAGTGAGTCATGTCACAATAGCCTTTTTCAGCTTCGCCGAATGCGGGCTTTGTGGCATCTAATTGAATATCCACTACCACGATGTCAGCCAATGAATACACGCTTTCTTCGCTGGTAGCACGGAAATTTTGCTTTTCCACCACTGTGCGATGGAAGATTGCCGGAACTTCCGGATCTGAAGAGCTTACGGGTGTAACACCACTATTGATCACGGGAACTTTCCAATACGAGCGCTGAGAAGCGCGTTGATGTCCGTGAACAAAGTAGATAGGGTTTCCGTCTTTATCGGTTGCATCTGCAATAACTGTTGCCATAATACAGCCAACAAAACCGAGGCCTTGAACGGCTACGATTTTACGACCCTTTGCGCGTTGCTCTTCGGTTATTTGAACCAAAAGCTGACGCTCCTTTTCACTTTCTTCGGCTGTTGGAATAGGATATTCCTTGCCGTCTGGAGCTATAGATACTTTCAACATAATCCAATTTCTCCTCTTATGCCATTGTTTATTCATTTAATGTTCAGTATTTTAGAATTGCAATTTACTGTCAAGAAAATAATGTTTTAAATCGTGATTTATTTAACGATTAGCCGCTACTGATCTAATAACTATCTATATTACATGATCTTTGATGCCTTGACTTCTGTTGTGAAATAAAGATAAATCTTTCTTGCTTGACAAAAAGCTTTAACTTAATTTAGCTTGAAAAACTAAATATCTGTCGGATGTGATGAGATGAATATGAAAAGCTTTATGATTCGTATAGCTACGTTAATTCTACTCTTGGCCTTTGCCGTGGGACTTTGTGCCAATGCAGGATCTATGTTTGAAATAGCGGACAAAGACAATACTTTGAGCTCTGCGCCGGTTATCTATGGCGACAAAGTTTTATTTAATATCTATGCCGGATTGGACGATTTTTCTGCCCATGAACGTGCAGTAGTAATCAGCAAAAGACTGAAAGATCTCGCGGAAGCTGTAAGTCTCACGCAAGACAGCCTCCACATCCAAATAGAGGAAAGCCGCCGTCATATACTCTACGCAGATAAACTCATCATGATCATAGCCGATGCGGATACTATTGCGCTTAAAGAAGATGCAGACGAGATTGCCGGTGCATATCACAGCCTGATCTCCGAGAGGTTCATCCAGCTTTTCATCAGTTATAGTTTCAAAGACAACATCTTTAGCATCATCAAGACCATTCTTTTGGCAGGCTTGGTAATCGCCCTCGCAATCGTTCTATTCCGCTTATTGGCTCGGCTCATGGACATGCTCAAACGCCTCGTAGCAAGGTTCAAAAAAGAGTATTCCCTGGGCATAGTAGTGCGCGGATTCCGCATTCTCACGGCGGAGCAATTCGATAAAACCCTCAGCTTTCTCATCAGTTTGACCAACTTAATCCTCATCATTATACTCAGTTATTTTGCTCTATATTTCTTGCTCTATGTGATTCCTTACACACGCTTTATAGCTCTTCAACTTCAGGCATATATCATGCACCCCATCGCCGAGGTAGGACAAGCCATCTTGCATTATGTGCCAAATCTCTTATTTATTGCGGTAGTGATCTTCGTATCTCGCTATGTATTAAAGTTCTTACGCTATTTCTTCGACGAAGTAGAGAAAGGAAACATCCATTTCAAGAACTTCTATCCCGAGTGGGCAGATTCCACCTATCAGCTGGTGAAGTTTCTCATCCTTTTCTTCGTCGTCGTCATCATCTTCCCCTATCTGCCGGGCTCGGATTCTCCGGCTTTCCAAGGCATCTCAATCTTCGTTGGCGTCTTGGTTTCATTGGGTTCGTCCAGCGCGATTTCGAACATCATCGCCGGGATAATTCTCACCTATATGCGCGCTTTTCGCATCGGTGATTACATCAAGATCGGCGATAAAGAGGGCTTCCTCATCGAGACCTCACTACTCACCATCAAGATCAAAACCGTCAAAAATGTGGAAATCAGCATACCTAATTCAGTTGTTCTTAGCGGAAATATCACGGACTATAGCAGCTATGCGCGCGAAGAAAATCTCATCCTGCACACAAATGTTTGCATGGGCTATGAAGTGCCCTTCCAAAAGGTGGTGGAGATCCTCAAAGACGCCGCGCTTAAAAGCGAGGGTATAAACACCAAAAAAGAGCCCTTCGTGCATATTAAAAACCTAAACGATTACTATGTGGAATATGAACTTAACGCCTATACGGATAAGCCTGAAAGCATGGCCAGATTGTATTCCGAACTTCATAGAAACGTGATGCTGGGCTTTGAGGCGGAAGGAATCAGCCTGCTCTTGCCCACTCAGAGCGCCATTAAGATCAAGGAAGACAAGGCTTAAGCCCACCCCTTGCCTATTGGTTTCAGCTCAGTTTACGCCTATGATATGGTCATGTCTACGACCATATCATGACCACATCATCACCAGAACCCCATAGGGGAGGCGCAGTAAAGGCAGGAAAACAAGAAAAAAAAGCGAGAACAAATCACATTGAACTCGCTTAATAGTTATCGATTTAGCTTAATTATTAGCTATCACCGCCTCTTCAGAAAGCTCCGGCGGTTTATCGCCATCCTCTTTACCACCCAGCAAAGCCTCTATCTGAGAAAGCAGTAGCCCGCTGAGAACCAATCCCAATCCCAAAAGGGTCTTAATCCCTATCTTATCTTTGAGGATAATTGCTGCCAAAAAGACGGTAAAAACAGGGATGAGATTCGTAAAAACGTTCGCCTTTGCCACGCCTAATTTGCGGATCACATCGGTATAGAGCACAAATGCGCCGATGCTGGCAAATAGCGACATCGCCACGATGGTGGAAAGCCCTTCGCCACTGTGTTGCATGCTAAAGAAATGCGAGCCGTCTTTAAAGATAAAAAGCGGCAAAAAGAAAATCATCCCAAAGATGGATTGATAGCCCACGATGGTGGTGGTGCTGTATTTGAGCGTAAGAGGGCGCACAGAGATGCCATAACCCACAGCACCGATGATGGCAAGGAAAAGGAGGAGAAAGCCCTTTAAACTACCGCTAAACTCGCCTTGCCCCAAGGTCATGACCACCACCCCTAAGCAAGAGAGAATAATCCCGCCGAGAACCAGCTTGCTGAGCCGCTCCCTAAGCACTATCCACGCGCCTATTGCGGCAACGATTGGAATGGTGGCAATGATGATGCTTCCCACGCTGCTGGAAACATATTGCATGCCATTTGCCTCGCCGATGAAGTATAAAAAAGGTTCAAAAAAAGCGACGGCGATCATTTGTCGGAGATCCCGCCGTTCCATCTTGAAACTACCTTTTTGGAAGACCATGAAAACAAGTAGGATGACGGAAGCCAAGAGCAGGCGGAGGAATACCACTTCATAAGGACGATAGCCGCTCTCGAAAGCCACTTTATACCAAACAAAGGTGATACCCCAGCAAAAGGCTGCAGCAACTGCCCTGATATAGGTTGCCCAGAGTTTCATATCAGATAAAGTCCTTCACTTCGCCATCGGCGATTTCTTTGATCTTGCCGCCGTCGTTGATATCACGGCATTTGCCGGCCTCGATCTTGCCGCTATCCGTGTAGCCGCGCATCTCCCAAAAACCGGGGACGTAGTAATCCATCAATTCAATCTCTATCATGCTTTTGGCAGATTTGTAGCCCCAAAGATAGGGGATCAGTGCGCGGATGGGGCCGCCATAATCTTCGGTGAGCAATTCATCGTCGAAAGCCCAAGCTATCAGTGAGCGCTCTTTTTCGGCAATGCTGCGCGGGATTGAGGTATCATAGATGCGTCCAACAGACCAAAATCTGACGTATTTGCAGCTTTCATTGACCTGCACGCGCCTGAGGATTTCAGCAAAGGAAACTCCCGTCCATGCACCAAAAACAGACCAACGCGTCACGCTGGTGAGCCTGGCTTCTACGCGCACTTGCGGCATCTCTTGAAGATCTTGCCAGCTAAAGATTTGGGGCTCTTTACAGGATCCGTGAACCTTGAGACTCCAGCTCTCTCTATCGAGTGCGCCGGGATGTCCTTCAGCCCAGAAAATGGGGGTATTCATTTTAGCTAATTTAGTCATAAATCTCTCCGAAACTATTGATAATATCACTGGGCAGAATGCTGAAACTCTGCCTTGTTTTGCTTAGGTGTTCCGCTGTTTTGCCCATGAGTAGAGCCGCGGAACTCGCTGCATCCAAAAGGCTTAGCTTCTGAGCGGCAAAAGAGGCGATGACACCTGCTAAGGCATCTCCACTGCCACCGGTGGAAAGGGCGTCGTTGCCGGCTGAGATGATGCGCAGCTCATCTTTCGCGATGAGTATATTCACATAGCTCTTGATCAAGATGCTTGCGCGGTATTTCTGGCTGAAAGCACGTGCATGCGCGATGGGATCAGTGTCGAAATCCTCGCGCGTGATGTCGGCGATCCTGCAGAACTCTGCCTTGTGTGGCGTAAGCAGGATGTTGCCTTTGGCTATGAGTTCATAAAGCTTTGGATCTTGACTGATGAGGGTGAGCGCATCGGCGTCGACAATGGTGGGGCAATTTGAGTTTGTTAATACTGTTTTGAGTAGTGATTTTGCTTCTTCATCCAAGCCCAAACCGGGGCCGATGCAGATGGCGTCTGCTCTTTGGATGATCTCATCAAGCTCGTCTATGTCTTCCGTGAGCTTCTTTGCCATGATCTCAGGAGCGCCCACTTTCATGGCGAGCGAGGCTTTGGGGCTGTGCAGCGAAACCAATCCGCCAGGCAGCGTTTGCCTGAGTGCATTAGCCGCTTTGCGCAGT
>DUNQ01000050.1 GCA_012839325.1 Candidatus Cloacimonadota bacterium | reverse complement strand
TGAAAGAGATTGAACTCTCGGTTCGCGCTGCAAATTGCCTGGACAATGCCGAGATCATCACAATCGGCGATCTGGTTTCCAAAACGGATGCAGAAATGCTTTCCAGCGATTTCTTTCCGAAGTTGCGGAACTTAAGCATTTCTGCATCCGTTTTGGAAACCAGATCGCCGATTGTGATGATCTCGGCATTGTCCAGGCAATTTGCAGCGCGAACCGAGAGTTCAATCTCTTTCACGCTCATATTGAGGATCTGCTCAAGCTCTTCCAGTTCGGGATCAAGCTCCACTTCGCGGATATATTCCGGTTCGGTTTCAAACAAGCTTATCTTTCCTGCCATATCTTTGAGGATCTTGGCAGCCAAGAACAAAGCTATCATGGGTTCTACGGCACCATTGGAATGAATATCTATGATGAGTTTATCATAGTTCATCTTCTCTTTCACGCGCTGATGGGTGACCGAGAAATTCACCTTAAGAATAGGCGAATAGATGCTGTCTATCGGGATAAAACCAATGGCTTTTTCTTCGGGATCTTGTTGATCCGCAGAGACATAGCCACGCCCGATTCCCACAATCATCTCAATTTTGAGATCCACATCTTCTGTTACTTCCAAAAGAAAGAGGTCTTTGTTTACAATCTTGATATGGGCATCGGCTTGGATCATGGAAGCGGTGACGACACCCTTCCCTTTGTGTTCCAAAACGATGGTTCTCTCTTCTACCGAGTTTGACTCTATCACCAGCTGTTTGATTCTAATGATAAGGTCCAGATAGTCCGAATCCGTTCCCGGGATCGGTGTAAACTCGTGGTGAAGTCCCTCAATCCGAACAAAACGTACCGCCGCTCCTTGAATGGAGGAGAGCAGGATCCTACGCAGGGTGTTGCCCATTGTAGTGCCGAAGCCGGGTTCTAAGGGACCTATTTCAAATCTACCAAAATTGCGGGAATATGTTTCTTTGTCATGTTCCACAAATTCAGGCATCTGCAAGGGTTCAAGATACATCATATCAAACTCCTAAGGACGTTTACTTGGAGTAGTATTCGACGATGAGGCGCATATCTACTGTGACGGGGATCTCATCGGCAACCGGAATTTCTTCGAAGCTGCCGCGCATATTATCTTTATCTATGGTAATCCAGCTGTAAGGCGAAGTGCTCTCGCTCAAATCCAAAGCATCTTTAATAAATTGCATGCTGCGGCTTTTGGGGCGCACTTCAATGATATCGCCGGCTTTGCAAAGGAAAGAGGGAATGTCCACTTTCTTTCCGTTGACCGTGAAATGGCCATGATTTACAAACTGGCGAGCCTGCATTCTGGTTCTGGCAAAGCCCATGCGATAGACGACGTTATCCAGGCGACGCTCAAGGAATTGCAAGAGGTTGTCACCGGCAACTCCGCCGGCCTTTGCTGCTTTCTTAAAATAGTTGTGAAACTGCTTTTCCATCAGACAATAGGTAAAGCGAAGTTTCTGTTTTTCACGCAAGTGAACTCCGTAGTCGGAAAGCTTGCGGCGCATGTTTTGTCCGTGCTGTCCGGCAGGGTATTTGCGTCTGGCGAGTATTCTGTCATACTTACTTGCGCCAAATATGTTTTCGCCGAAACGGCGACAAAGTTTTGCTTTTGGTCCTGTATATCTTGCCATGATTTACTCCTTATATCCTTCTGGCTTTTGGGGGACGGCATCCGTTGTGCGGGATGGGTGTTTCGTCCTTAATCATGGTGACTTTCAGTCCGGCTGCGTTGATCGCACGGATGGAAGACTCTCTGCCTCCACCGGGGCCTTTGACGATTACACCAACTTTCTGAATTCCCATATCCATTCCGGCTTTTGCCACTTCTGTGGCTGCCATCTGGGCTGCGAAAGGAGTGCTTTTACGTGATCCTTTATAACCGATTTTACCGCCGGAGCTCCATGCTAACACGTTGCCCGCGCGATCGGTCAGCGAAATAATCGTATTGTTGAAACTGGAGTGAACGTAAACCAGTCCTTCATCATAGGACAGGCGAACGCGTCTTCTTTTAACTCTTGATCTTCTAGCCATGGATCACTTACCTTTTCTTCCTTATTGCTGTGAAACGAGGACCTTTACGTGTGCGCGCATTTGTGTGCGTGCGCTGTCCACGAACCGGAAGTCCGCGGCTGTGGCGCATTCCACGATAGGATCCAATTTCCATAAGGCGCTTGATATTCATAGCGACCTGTGTTCTTAAGCTACCTTCCACGACATAATCATTCTGAATGATTTCGCGGAGAATTCTCTCTTCGTCCAATGTGAGATCATCGACCTTTTTCATGTGATCGATATTGGCCTTTTGGCAGATCTCAATGGCGCGGCTGCGGCCGATGCCGTAGATGCTGGTCAGGCCAACGAAGAGCCTCTTTGACCGGGGAATCTCAATACCTGCAATATGTGCCAAACGGTCCTCCTTCTATTAACCCTGTCTTTGTTTGTGTTTAGGGTTTGTTTTGCAGATAACACGGATCACACCGTGCCGTTTAATTATTTTACAATCTTTACAGATTACTTTTACAGATGATCTGACTTTCATTGTCGTCTCCTTGCATTTCCTTCATATCTATTAGGATAAGGCAATTCTTTTATTTATATCGATACGTGATTCTGCCGCGTGTGAGATCATAAGGCGATAGTTCCACCTTGACCTTATCTCCGGGCAAAATCCTTATATAGTTCATCCGCATCTTGCCTGAGGAATGTGCCAAGATCTCGTGGCCGTTTTCCAGCTCAACGCGAAATGTCGTATTTGGAAGAGCTTCTGTGACGACGCCTTCCACTTCAATAACACCAGATTTACTCATGTATCTTCCTTCGTTTACGCTTTGCTTAATATTAATGCATCGGAATCGGTGACAGCGATAGTGTGTTCAAAATGGGCAGAGAGGCTTCCGTCTGCCGTGAAAAACTCCCATCCTCTTTCTTTCACACGATTTGTGCCGATGTTTACCATTGGTTCGATCGCCAGCGTCATACCGGACATCAAACGGGGTCCATAGCCCGCTCTGCCCGTATTGGGGATCTGTGGTTCTTCATGCAGCTCTTTGCCTACTCCGTGGCCGGTGAGGTTATCTGCTGCGAAATAGCCTTGCTCTAAAATATACGAGCCGATGGCGTGGGATATATCTCCAACACGATTGCCGGCTCTTGCCGCGTCTATTCCTCGCGCAAGTGCTTCTTCCGTCACTTCCATGAGGCGGATTGCCTCAATGCTTACCTCGCCAACCCCAAAGCTGCGGGCTGCGTCTCCATAATATCCGTCTTTCACCACACCGACGTCGATGCCGATGAGGTCTCCTTCTTTGAGGACTTCCTTGCCGGAAGGAATGCCGTGCACTATGCAATCATTGATCGAGGTGCACAGGGTTCCCGGAAAGGGTTTTAGCCCCGGAATCTGATATCCCTTGAAGGCAGGTCTGCCACCGCGGTCACGGATGTAACTCTCTGCAAACCTATCCAATTCCAATGTGGATATCCCCGGCTTTATCATCTTCTCAAGCTCTTCGAAGAGCTCGGCGATGACAATGCATGCCGCTTTGATTTTATCGATTTCCGCAGGCGACTTTTGGTAGATCATTTAACTGCTGCGTCCGCGAAGTTTTCCCTTCTTCATGAAGCCGTCATAATGGCGCATGGTGAGATGGGATTCGATCTGCTGAACGGTATCCAATGCAACGCCTACCACGATGATGAGCCCCGTTCCGCCAAAGTAGAATGGCAGATCAAAGCGATGACTCATGATCTCGGGCAATAGCGCTACAAATGCAAAGAATATCGCGCCGGGAAGCGTGATTCTGGTTAGAACCTTGTTTATATATTCGGCAGTTCTTTTACCGGGCTTTTTGCCGGGAATGTGACCGCCATATTTGACCATGTTTTCTGCCATCTCGGTGGGATTGAGAACAATCGCCGTATAGAAATAGGCAAAGAAAATGATCAAACCGACATAAAGTATTGTGTAGAGCACTGCGCCCGGGGAAAGCATGCGCTGCAAGCCCACCCAAAAGCCGCTATCACCGCCAAAGAAGGCTGCGATCGTGGCGGGGAACATCAATACGCTCTGTGCAAAGATGATGGGGATAACTCCGGCTGTGTTCACTCGCAGGGGTATGTAGGAACTCTGTCCGCCATATACTCTGCGTCCCACTATACGCTTTGAATATTGCACCGGAATCTTGCGAATTGCTTCGGTTACAAAGATAACCGCTGCAGTAACGGCAACCATCACGACAATAGCAAGAGCGGCTTTCCATGCATAGACCGGTTCGGCGCTGATCTTTTGGAACATCATTATGAAGCCCGCAGGATAGCGGGAAATAATACCGGCAAAGATAATCAGTGAGATACCGTTGCCTATTCCGTGTTCGGTGATCTGTTCGCCAATCCACATTACTATCATGGTTCCCGTCACGAGAGTCACAATTCCGGTGAAATGGAAGAGGAATCCCGCGCGAGGAACTACGTTTCCGCTCAAGTTTGTAAGCCACATGGTGATGGTGACGGCGTTGAAAGCAGCCAATCCAACCGTTGCATAGCGCGTAATCTGGTTCAGCTTTTTCTGGCCTTCAGCACCTTCTTTACGCAGCTTTTCAAAATAGGGAACTATGCTGCCAAGTAGCTGGAGCACAATAGACGCCGTGATATACGGCATGATTCCCAAGGCAAATACAGACGCACGTTCAAAGTTTCCGCCCACGAAGAGATCCAAGAGACCAAAGAGGGTATTTCCGCCCTCTCTGGCTCCCTCGAAGAAAGCTTTAAGAGCTGTGGCGTTCACGCCGGGGATGGGCACGAAGCTTCCCAAGCGATATAGCACCAAGAATAGCCCTGTAAAGAGTATCTTCTTCTTCAAGTCCGGAATCCGGAACATGTTTGCTATTGTTTTAAACAAGTTAAACTACCTCCGCCGTTCCGCCGTTCTTTTCAATGATTGCAGCTGCGCTTTTTGAAAAAGCGTTGGCTTTGATGTGAACGGCTTTGGTGAATTCTTCAGTAGTTCCGGCCAAGATTTTCACCGGAGCTTTAGCTTTTTGACCTTTTGAGGGGATCAAGCCGAGTTGCTCGAGCTTGGCGATATCAAATTCTGTCTCGTCAAATTCTTGAAGACGACCAAGATTCATGGTGCGATAGGCAACGCGGAAGATATTCCTGAAGCCGCGCTTGGGCAAGCGACGATAGATGGGCATCTGTCCGCCTTCAAAATAAGGTGGAACGTTGCCGCCGGAGCGAGCTTTCTTACCTTTGTGTCCGCGCCCGGCTTGGGTTCCCCATCCGGAGCCTTCACCCTTACCGAGACGTTTTCTATTCTTTCTGCCGGCAGGCCGGCCTAAGTTACTAAGTGTATACATGGCTATTCTCCCTGCACTTCTTCTACTTTCAGCAGATATGATACTTTGTTGATCATTCCGCGAATTACAGGAGTGTCGTCATGGATCCTGAAGCTGTTAAGCTTGCGCAAACCCAATGCTTTGACAACTCTTTTATGGTTTTCAGTTCTACCTATTGTGCTGCGCACAAGGGTCACTTTGAGCTGTTTCATTTCTCCTCCCTGCCGGTGAGTTCTGCAACGCTCTTGTTACGCAGGCGGGCTACGTCTGCGATGGTACGCATGTCTTTAAGGCCTTGAATGGTGGCTTTAACTACGTTTGTAGGGGTGTTTGAACCCAGTGATTTGCAGAGAACGTTCTCGATCCCGGCTGCTTCAAATATTGCACGGGTGGTGTTTCCGGCGATGACTCCTGTTCCGGGAGCTGCCGGTTTGATAAGAACTTTGCTGGCGCCAAAGCGTGCTAAGATCTCATGAGGCACCGTTCCTCTTACTATCGGCACGGTGAACATATTCTTTACAGCTCTTTCTTTGGCTTTTCTGATGGCATCGACTATCTCGTTTGCCTTCCCGTTTCCAACTCCGAGCTTACCCTCTCTATCGCCCACGACAACGATTGCCGTGAAGGAGAAGTTTCTTCCGCCTTTCACAACTTTTGCCACGCGCTTTGTATCGATAATCTTTTCGATTAAGGGATTTTCTTCTTCGTTTCTATGATGACGTTGGTAATTCAAGCTTTCCTCCTATTTAGAATTCGAGCCCGGCTTCACGGGCACCATCGGCCAGGGCTTTCACCCGACCATGATATTTGTATCCGGCACGGTCGAAGGCGACTGTTGTGATGCCTGCAGCCAGTGCTTTTTCACCAAGCATGCGGCCAACAATACGGCTATAATCCGTCTTAGTTTTGGCATCGCCGGCGGAGAAATCTTTATGTTTGGAAGACATCGAAGCTAAGGTTATTCCTTTGCTGTCATCGATGATCTGAGCATATATATGTTTATTTGAGCGAAACACGGCGAGACGCGGACGCATGCTCGTACCGCTAAGGCGGCGACGGATGGATGCGCGACGACGGTTACGCAGGGAATGTTTGACTTTTGTAGGTGATTTAATCATTTTATTACCTCTTAACTGGTTCCGGCTTTTCCGGCTTTGATGGCTACATATTCGTCGTGATAACGAACGCCTTTGCCTTTATAGTTTTCCGGAGGACGGCAACCGCGAACCTCGGCGGCAAACTGACCAACCAGCTGCTTGCTGATTCCCTTAACATTTATGATGGTGGTGAAATCGCTGCGGCCACCTCTGGAGCGGGGCACGGCATTAGCTTCCACCGTCAATTCTTTTGGAATCCCGATCAGGATGTCGTGGGCAAAACCTAATGACATTCTGAGCCATGGACCTACTACTTCAGCACTATATCCGGTGCCAAAGATGTGAAGAATCTTTTCATAACCTTCGCTTACTCCGATGACCATATTTTGCACCAGGGAGCGGGTAAGTCCGTGAAAAGCGCGCTGCTCTTTGCTATCGTCCATACGCTTCACATTGAGCACATCTTCTTCGATTTCCACAGTGATTCCGGGCAAGAGGGTATAGTTCAGCTCGCCCAATTTGCCTTTTACGGTGACGATGCTATCTTTGACCGTCACATTAAGATCGGAGCTGAGCTTGATGGGGGCTTTTCCTATGCGGGACATTATTTACTCCTCCCTACCAAACTCTGCAGACGTATTCGCCGCCTACATGCAACTTACGGGCATCGCGATCGACCATCACTCCCGAGGAGGTGGAGATCAGCGCACAGCCCGTGTTATTGAACACGCTGGGCAATCTATCTGCTTTGACGTAGACTCGTCTTCCGGGTTTTGAAACTCTAACTAATCCTTGCATTACGGGAACACCATCGTTGGTGTAGCGCAGGATTACCAATACACGCTTATAGTTGATTTTTTGCTCCGGATCTTTGTCTAATATCTGAAAGCTATTTACAAAGTTTTCTTCCGCAAGGATGCGCACCAAAGCTTCTATAATCTTGCTATGGTTTACTATCACTTGGGAGTGTCCGGCACGATATGCATTGCGAATTTTTGTCAATGCATCAGCTATCGGATCAGATACGCTCATTTATATCTCCTTAGTTTTACCAGCTACTTCTGGTGATTCCGGGGATAAGACCCTCGGCAGCATACTTACGGAAGCAAAGGCGACACATCTCAAATTTGCGCATATAGGCACGAGGGCGTCCACAGATCTTGCAACGATTGTATGCTCTTACTTTAAATTTCGGTTTTCTTTGCTGCTTTGCAATAAGTGATTTTTTAGCCACTTTTTCTCCTTATTCAGCTCTGGCGAAGGGCATGCCGAGTTCAGCGAGCAGCTGACGGCTTTCTTCATCCGTGTGAGCTGTGGTTACGATGCTGATATTCAATCCACGAATAGCATCTACTTTATCAAATTCGATTTCGGGGAAAACTGTCTGTTCTTTGATGCCGAAGGAATAGTTTCCTCTGCCATCAAAGGAGTCTGTTTTCACACCACGGAAGTCTCTAATTCTGGGCATTGTGATCGAAACAAGACGATCAAAGAATTCCCACATTGCTTCGCCACGCAGGGTTACTTTGCATCCAATAGGCATGCCTTGGCGCAGCTTAAAGTTTGAAATAGACTTACGAGCAATTGTAACTATGGGCTTACGTCCCGTGATCTGCTCGAGATCTTTCACTGCGTTATCCAAAAGCGCCTTATTTTGGGTAGCTTCACCCACGCCCATGCTCACGACGATCTTGACCAACTGAGGCACCTGATGCGGATTCTTGTAGTCAAAGTGTTTCATCAGAGCAGGAGCTACTTGGCTTTTGTATTTTTCTTTTATACGGTTCATGCTTTGTTAACTCCTTTCTTACAGCTCGTTTCCGGTCTTCTTACAAACGCGGACGCGGCGACCTTCACGGTCCTGCATCACAGGTTTGCTGACTGCATTGAGCTTTTCATTGAAGAGCATCACGTTTGAAGCATCGATTGGCGCTTCTTTGGTGATGATTCCACCCTGAGGGTTAGTCTGGCTGGGTTTGGAGTGCTTTTTGATGAGGTTGACTTTTTCGACGATGACGCGATTTTTTGAAGGGAAGGCTTTAAGGATTTGACCTTTTTTACCTTTATCTTCGCCGCTGATCACGACTACGAAGTCACCTTTTTTAAGATTCATTTTCTTTTTCATCTTTACTCCTTACAACACTTCCGGCGCCAAGGAAACGATCTTCATATAGCCGGCTTCGCGCAATTCACGGGCGACGGGGCCAAAGATACGAGTTCCTACGGGCTCGAGCTTTTCATCAATTACCACTGCGGCGTTATCTGCAAAACGGATATAGGATCCATCCGGGCGGCGCACTTCTTTGGCGGTGCGAACTATCACAGCTCTTTCCACCGAGCTCTTTTTAATCTTTCCGCCGGGCGTTGCAGTTTTGATTGCCACTACGATGACATCACCAACTGAGGCATATTTTCTTCTGGTTCCGCCTAACACTTTGATGCACATGGCTTTTTTTGCACCGGAGTTATCGGCGATATTCAACATTGATTGCACTTGAATCATTCCCAAACTCCTTTATTTACTTCTCTCTACAATCTTGTGCAGAGTCCAGCGCTTGCGGGCACTCATAGGACGAGATTCTTGAATCTGGACAATATCGCCTTCGCGCGCGTCGTTTGTCTCATCGTGTGCCATAAACTTTTTATGGCTACGAACGGTTTTTTTATAGAGGGGGTGGATGTATTGGCGTTGGACGCGAACAACAATACTCTTGTCGGCCTTATCGGATACCACCACACCCTGTTTGATCATTTTACGTGTTCCTTTCACTTTCACCTCAAGCCTTTAGCTCTTTTTCTTTGATGATGGTGTTTATCCGGGCTATTTCGCGTCTGGCGATCCGGATACGGTCTGTGCGATCGAGCAAGTTCTTAGCTTTTTGAAAGCGTAAGTTAAAGAGTTCGATCCGCAGCTCTTCTAATCTATCCGTAAGCTCGTGGGGTTCCATTGATCTGATTTCGTCGATCTTCATAGTTCCACTCCTTCACGGGCTACCATTTTAGTTTTGATGGGCAATTTGTGGGAAGCCAAACGCATTGCTTCTTTAGCAACTTCGAGGTCTACACCGTCCACTTCAAAGAGCACACGACCGGGGCGCACTACTGCAACCCAATATTCGGGAGCTCCTTTACCTTTACCCATTCTGGTTTCAGCCGGTTTGCTGGTGATGGGTTTATCCGGGAAAATACGGATCCACACCTTACCTACACGCTTCATATGACGTGTAATTGCAATACGGGCAGCTTCAATCTGGCGACTGGTAATGAAGGCATCTTCCAGAGCAATCAGTCCATAAGCGCCAAAATCGACATTGCATCCGCTCCAGGCAAGGCCCTTACGGTTGCCTTTCATCATCTTACGATGCTTTACTTTTCTGGGTGCTAACACAGCTCTCTCTCCTTACGACAGTATGTCGCCCTTATATATCCACACTTTGATGCCGATGATACCATAGGTAGTCATAGCTTCGATATGGGCATAGTCTATATCTGCTCTGAGGGTGTGCAGCGGTGTACGGCCTTCTTTATACTGTTCGGTACGGGCAATTTCTGCACCACCGAGGCGACCGGAAACCTGAACTTTTACTCCCAGAGCATCGTTAGTCATTACATTGCGGATAGCCATCTTCATTGCTCTACGGAAGGATACGCGCTGTTCTAATTGACGCGCGATATCTCTGCCTACAATGCGGGCATCCAGCCATTCATTTTCAACCGGAATGATATTGATAGAGATATTCAGCGGATTGCTGCGACCCTTATTGATAAAGACGCTCATATACCTGCGAATTCTTTCGATCTCTTTACCTTTGGATCCGATAACTTGTCCCGGACGCGCGGTATGGATATCGATATTTATAGAATTGCTTCTACGTGCGATCTTGATCTTCGATACTTTCTTTCTTTCAAAGATTTCATGAGGCTTTGCATCAGCTCTTCTTCTATCAGTTCTTTCATCGGCTTTTTTATCTTGATCAGCTTCATCAGCTTTACTTTTCTTTCTTTCGAGTTCGTCAAAGTCTGTACTGAGCAATCTGGTGAGATATTCACGAATCTTGAAATCTTCGTGAAGATATTCTGCATAGGTCTTACCTTGGGCAAACCAAATAGATTCAGTATCTCTATTTACACCGAGACGAAACAGGTTTGGATGTATTTTTTGTCCCATATATTCCTCCTATTCCAAGCTCTGAATTGCCAGGGAGATATGACAGGTGGGTTTCCTGATCATAAAGGCTCTCCCTCGGGCTCTGGGCTTATAGCGTTTCATCTGCGGGCCTTCATCTGCCATGGCTTGGCTCACGATCATCTCGTCGAGATTGATCCTGGGATCCTGCTGCTGGGCATTGGCTATTGCAGATTCCAAAAGTTTGTAGATTGGACCGGCTGCTCTGCGGCGCGAGAAACGCAGAATAGTCTGAGCTTCGCTTACTTTCTTATTTCGGATGGTATCCAAAACAAGGCGGGCTTTACGGGCAGATCCACGAGCGAATTTTAATTTTGCTGTTGCTTCCATTGTTTATCTGCCTCTCCTATTTCTATCTCTATGTCCACGGTAGGTGCGAGTAGGAGAAAACTCTCCCAACTTATGACCGACCATGTTTTCCGTTACATACACAGGGATAAATCTATGCCCGTTATGCACGGAAAAAGTGTGTCCGATAAAGTCAGGGGTAATCACGGAACGGCGGCTCCATGTTTTGATCACACTTTTCTTTCCGCTCTCATTGAGTGCGTCAACTTTTTTCATCAGGTGATCGTCAACAAATGGGCCTTTCTTGATTGAACGTGCCATTATCTATATCCTCTTATTATCTCTTTTTAGTTGCTTTAACGATGTATTTATCTGAATACTTGCGGGAACGGCGGGTCTTTCCGCCTTTTGCAAGTTTACCCCAAGGAGAAACAGGGTGTCTGCCACCGTGAGTCTTCCCTTCGCCTCCACCCATGGGGTGATCGACGGGGTTCATTGCGGAGCCGCGAACGCTTGGGCGCTTGCCGAGCCAGCGGTTGCGACCGGCTTTACCTATTTTGATCAGCGAGTGATCCAGGTTACCGACCTGACCGATGGTTGCAAGGCATTCCTTGCGAATGAGGTGCACATCGTTTGAGGGCATTTTAACATGAACATAATCGCCTTCTTTGGCAACTACTTGAGCAAAAGCACCGGCACTACGGGCGATCTGACCGCCACGGCCTTTCTTAAGTTCGATATTATGAACTGTGGTGCCCAAGGGAATGCGTTCCAAGGGAAGGGCATTGCCGAGAGCAACTTCGGCATCCGGTCCGCTCATAAGCTTTGCGCCCACCTTCAATCCTTCCGGAGCGATGATATAGCGCTTTTCGCCATCCACATAGTGGAGCAAGGCGATGCGAGCGGTGCGATTGGGATCATATTCTATGGATGCGACTTTGGCCGGAATTCCAAATTTATCGCGTTTGAAATCTATAATCCGGTAATGACGACGGTGTCCACCACCGCGATGGCGACAAGTGATCCGTCCCTGATAGTTGCGTCCCGCTGTTTTGGGTTTTGCTTTGAGCAGAGACTTCTCGGGTTTGTCCGTGGTGATCTCTTCAAAGGTATAGCCCGTGCGATAGCGCAAGGATGGGGTAGTAGGTTTATAATGTTTAATTCCCATTTATATTATACCTCAAAATCGGCGATTCTATCGCCTTCACGAAGGGTTACGATCGCCTTTTTCCAATCCGGACGTTTACCTGAATATCTGCCTAAACGTTTTGGCTTACCACGCATGCGGCTGGTATTTACTGCCAAAACCTTAACTGCAAAGATATGTTCGATAGCCTTGGCGATCTCGATTTTATTTGCATTTATCGAAACTCTAAAGCTGTAGGAATTATCCGTTTCAATTTGCATACTGCTTTTTTCTGTAATGATTGGGGCTATAACGATATTACGCGGATGTATCATTTGCTGAATACCTCCTCAACTTTTTTGAGAGCTTCATCACTGAGGATGATGTAGCTGCTCTTGAGAACTCCATAGGCATTAAGCGAATCCGCTCTGTCTGTCATCACGTCGGGAAGGTTTGTAAAGCTCTTAACCGTGGGAACATGATGTCCATCGGTGACCACCAGTTTGCGTCCTCTTTCGGGGATCATTTTGCTGATGATAGCTTTAGCTTCCTTGGTGCTGGGAGTCTCAAAATTAAGGCCTTCCACTACAAAGATGCGACCATGACGGGCGCGATCCGTGAGGGCAACCTTGAGCGCCATACGCTTCTTTCTTTTGGGAATGGCGCGATACCAGCTTTTGGGATGGATCGCAAAAGCGATGCCGCCGCCAACGCGAATAGGGCTGCGACGGGTTCCAACGCGGGCATTACCTGTGCCTTTCTGTTTGAAAAGCTTGCGGGAGCTGCCTTTTTTCATGCTGCGATCTCTTTTTTGCACCGTACCTTGGCGCTGATTGCCGCGATACATGGTGACAACTTCGTGCAAAAGCACTTTGGGAGAATCCACATCCACGTCGAATATTGCGCTCGGGAGTTCTACTTCACCGATCAATTCGCCTTGGACATTGTATTTACTTGCTTTAACCATTTATTTCCCCCTATTATTCCTTATAGAGCAAGACGATGGAATTGCGATGGCCGGGGACTGCGCCCTTGACCATAACGAGATTCCGCTCGGCATCTACTTTGACCACATCTAAATGACGGGTCGTCACTTGTACATTACCGTGCTGTCCGGGCATCTTTTTGCCTTTGAAAACGCGACCGGGGGTTGCGCTCATGCCGATTGCACCGGTGCCGCGGAAGGATTCATGACTTCCATGACTGGAAATAGCAGTTTTGAAGCCATGGCGTTTGACCACGCCTGCGAATCCGCGCCCTTTGGACTTTGCGGTGACCGTAACGGTCTCGCCCGGCTCAAAGAGATCGGCTTTGAGTTCTGCGCCGGTTTCATAATCGTCAATTTCTTGACCGTAACGAGGGCGGAACTCATTAATATGACGGTAAAAAGGTGTTCCATGTTTCTTGAAATGCCCTTGCATGGGCTTACTCACTTTGCGCTCGGGAACTTCTTCAAAACCAAGCTGCCAGGCTTCATAACCGTTCTTTTCGAGAGTGCGCTTGCAGATGATCTTGCAAGGGCCGGCTTGAATAACCGTCACCGGAAGCACATCGCCATTCTCGTCAAAAATCTGGGTCATTCCAATTTTCTTTCCGATAAGACCGATCATTTCTTAACTCCCGGTATTTGCTTTGATTTCGGCGTGAACACCGGCTGCGAGACTGAGCTTCTTAAGAGCGTTTGTAGTCTGTTGCGTGGGATTCACGATCTCGATTAAGCGCTTGTGGACCAACATCTGAAATTGATCCTGTGATTTCTTATTAACATGGGGTGAACGTAAAATCGTGTATATTGTCCTGTCTGTAGGAAGAGGAATGGGGCCCACAATTTTGGCGCCTGTATTACGTGTGTTTTTCACGATTTCCTCAACAGCGTTGTCCAATAACCGATGGTCATAAGCTTTCAACTTTATTCGAATACGATTCTCTTGTTTACTCACTGAAACCTCCATTTTTAGGCAGATGACACCTGAAAGGCACACGCAATGCTGAACACAGCTCCGCCTGAGTATCAGATGGATAAGCCGTCGGTTTGTTTTTAATATTAGTTTGGCTGTCACCAATAAGATGACCGCCGAGATACTCACAATGAGTATCCGGTTTAAAGGATATCATTATTCCTCCTGAAAGATCTATAAGTCCACTGCAAAATCCGGGACTTGTGCTTCGGTGCTCTAAGGCACTTTTTTCATGTTCTATCAAAGAAATCTAAAGTGTCTATTCTGTCAAATGGTTTTTTAACTTATTTGATTTT
>DUNQ01000049.1 GCA_012839325.1 Candidatus Cloacimonadota bacterium | reverse complement strand
TTATCATGAGCCGTATACGAGACCCGTACGTACGGTTCTGTGAGAGGGATGATGCTGGACTAATTACCCAGCATCACCCTACTCGATGGAATGTTTCTATCGCGGTCGGGATAAATCTATGCTTAGAGTTAGACTCTGTCACGGGCGGCGTGATAACATCCTGTTGCCACAAGCGACAGTGTTCCTGATATAATAGAACACAGATGGATCATTGCTCACTTCGTTCGCCGATTTATACAGGGCGTCATCCTAACGATAAAGTATGGGCACATCTCTACTGTCCGGCTTCTGCAATCACTTTAAGCCTTTCATTTCACAATTTTTACACAACTATACACTTATAAAAGAACTATAGAGTAAGTGCTGTCCTTCAAATTCAATTTGGTGATCAGCACCCTCTACTTATATAAGGAGCCCAAAAGTGTTTTTTGAGACCAAAAACGCGATTTATTTTTTATCTTGAAAAAAGTCAGTTTTATAAATAGCACTTAAATGTTTGAATAGCCATACGTTCCGAAGAGGAAAGAAAGTTGAAGATTCTTTTGAGTCAGAAAATGTTATGTAAACTTGATGAGAAAATAGAACGCAAAACTCGCCATTTTGCTGCTCGCCGGAATAAGAATTTTTCTTTTACATAAATAGAACACAAAACATGGCGCAAGAATGTCCTATTTGATTAATAGCTAAATTTTACTGTTATATAGAGAAAGCTTAGTCCATCCACAAACGGGAGGGAGCATTTTGTTGCTACGAATGGCTATGCTGCCACGAGCGGCAGTCGAGCTTTGCAGATAAACCCTTATTTTCTCAAGCTCGCTCTCGAAAATATATGCTCCGGAATCTTGACCCCAATCTCCATTTCTACCACGATATATTCGGTCCCTTGTCCTGCCTTTAGTTCATCCTTAAAGAGAATCTTCGTCGGCTGCCAGCGTCCTGAGATCTTCCTTACTTCAGACACTTTGTAGGTCTTGAGCAGCTTCCCATTTTTGGCATACCACTCTTCATAAAGCGGGATATAACGCTCTTTATCCACATAAGTTTTACGGATCTGATAGCTCACATCGCTACGCTTTGCAGTCAGTTCCAAGATCCAAACTTCGCGTCCGTCATAGCTGCTTTCCTCCAAGATCTTTGCCGTATAATCCTTTGCATAGTCCGTATCCTCGGTCATGTCTTCATAGGAGAGATCGCTTCCCATCACGGACTGTTTGAGCATATTGCCGGAGATCTGAATTGTGCGATCAGACGTGGGATCATATATCCACAGCTGATTGTCCAGCTTGAGCATCTTTGTGCCTTGTTCGCGTGGTGGTGCGAGGTATTCGCTGAAAGATTTATCCTTGCCTGCAGAATAGCTCAGCATCTCCAAGGTGCGCGATGCTCTGCGGGAATGCACCACCATCTTAGTAATCGCTTTGGTATTCTCCGTTATCAGGTTTTTACTCATCTCATCTATTATCTTCGCCGCGGTAGGTTTCTGCGCAAAAAGCATCACGCAGAGCAGCATCATACTTAGAATAATTATATATTTCTTCATGTTTCCAGCTCCTTAAATAGTTGTGAAATCTCCCTCTTATAGATGGCAGTTCCTGCAAGAGCCGAGCCCAAAAGAGATGCGAAAAGCCCGGTCAGCGTGCCCGTGATGATGGCGCGCGCATTGAGCACGGTGTATAGAATGTTTTCGCTCATCATATTAGTGGACTTGTTGTAGAGGCTTAAATCCATCCCCACTTTGTTGAATAAATGGCAAAATAGTATTCCCAGCGCGACGCCGAGGATGCAGCCTATTATCCCGATGATGAGTGCTTCCATCAAGAGCGAGGCATATACTTGATCTTTGCTTTCTCCGATTGCAAGTCTGATCCCATTTTCGGAATATCTGCGGATGCCATTCAAAAGCCCCATATTCCATAGAACGATTCCTATGATGACGATGAAGCCGATGGACATCCAAAATTGTGAATGATCATAGAGGCTAAGAATTGAGCCCAGACTACCCTGATCGTGCAGCCTCAGCATGAGAGGTGAAAACTCGTCATCTTCATCGCTATAACGGCGATTGAAGTCGTTTGCGATCTGCGTTAAGGTCTTGAGATTGTATTCCTCATCTTTGAGATAGCAAAAGATCTCACTCTTCGCATCCTGCATGTCCAACATCTCGCGTATATCTTCGAGATCCGCCAAAACCGCACCGCGATCTAAGGCAGGAATGCCGAATTCAACGGTTCCCACCACCTCGAAATTGCGCAGACTCATCACGCCAAACATGGTTGAACCCATCAGGGTGATGCTATCTCCCAAGCTTATCTCGATCTTGTCCGCCACGAGATCGCTCAGCAAAATCTCCCCGGATTCTCGCGGCAAGCGTCCTTTCCTCAGCGCCTGCTTCAGTTGCAAGCGTTCAATTTCCTTTGAAGAACCCGTCAAATCCACCGCCATGCCCGCCACATCAACTTGCGTCTCAGTCTCGCCAAATTCATCGGGAACGTCCAAAAGCGCGCCGAAATTGATGCGCTCAAACCATTCCAACTGCGGATACTCTGCCTTCCACTCTTCAAATTCATCATCTATATCCATCAGCGCGAGATCGTAGTGCTTCATCTCCAAAACCTCGGCATAGGCTCTGCTTACCACCTTCGTATGTCCATTGCTAAACCTCGCAGATTGGCGGATATAGCTAAGCTGAAAGCCCGATATGAAGGCAGAGAAAAAGACCATGATCGCCACCGAAAACATCACGATCAAGATGGGGAAGAACCAGCGATGTCTATCCCTGAATATACCTTTGATCAAGAACTTTAGCATATCAATCCACCTTCCCGCGCAGGGCATCAACGGGATTGAGTTTTGAGATCTTGCGCGCCGGCAACCAGCTTACAAACACAGTCAGCACGAGGATTGCAGCAAAGATCACCAATATCTCATCAAGGGGATATTGATACATGATCGGCTCCACAAATCCCGGCAAACCAAAGGCGTCGAAGCCTTCCAAAACCGGAAATCCGAATCTTGCAAAATACCAGAAAAGCGGGAAGCCGAGGATGGGGGTGAGGAGCATGGCAAAGAATGTGTAAAGCACGCCTTCCAAGGTGAATAGCCCGATGATCTTGCCTTTGGTAAGCCCCATGGCAGATAGAGTTCCGATCTCCTTTCTGCGCCTGAATACCGCCAAAGCTTGAGTATCAAATATGCTGAGCATTGCCAAAAACACCAAGAGCGAATAAATCGTTGTCTGCTGAAGGCTTGAAGCGTCCATCATCTCATATAAATCCGCAAAATATTCATTTCTATCCACGAAACGGAAGTCCTGTGTTTCCTTGCCGAAATACCTGCTGTTTCCCATCACAAAATAGCTCGCCATATCCGGCGCATTGCGCAGCTCTTGCAAAAGATCATAGTCCATCCAGATCGTGCCGATATCCGCCGAGGGTGCAGGAATCTGCAAGACCTCTTTCACCACAGCGTCGATGGCATTAAAAGAGCCCGTGATCTCACGAACGCGGATGGTGAAAATGTCTCCTTCTTCCAGGCGACTGCTTTTTGCCATCACTTGACCAATCAGCACCGGCACCAAATCCCCTTCCTTGAAATACAGCTTTTCAGACGGAAAGGCGACCACGTCCTGCTTTTGGGGTATTCCCTTCAGCACCGCAGATTGCATGCGCATCTGTGGATAGATCGTGGCGGGAGAAAGCAGTATGGGAATGAGATCGCCCGCCGCAATGCCCGCTTGATATTCCGCCGGAATCTTTGCATAACTCTCGTCAAAACTCAGTGGATCAAAAGGATCATAGCTTCGCGCTCGCAAAATCCCCTCTCCATATTCCCACAATCCTTGCTGAATCTCCGCCTGTGTAATCCAGCTATGAAGTGTGGCTTGCATCCAAATGATGATGATCAGAACGATGCTCAGGATCAAGACATTTATGAGGCTGCGCCAACCGTTATTCAGGATGTTTCTAAGAGCTAATTTGAATATCATCGGAGCTCACCTCGCCGTCGGTTAGGGTTATGATGCGCCTGAGATAGGAGATCACCTTTTGATCGTGAGTGGAAAAGATGAAGGTGGTGCCCAGTTCCTTGTTCAGATTTTGCATGGTATCCAATATCATGTAAGAGTTCTCAGAATCAAGGTTTGCCGTGGGCTCATCGGCTAAAACCAATTCAGGTCTTTTCACCATCGCTCGTGCAATTGCCACGCGCTGACACTGTCCCCCGGAAAGCTGATTTGGCCTGCTTTTGATCTTATCTTCCAGCCCTACCCATTCTATCGCGTCTCTCACCATCCTATCCCGCTTCGCACCGTCCATCTTCAGTAAAAGCAAGGGAAATTCAATGTTTTCATAAACGTTATATACAGGCAGAAGATTATAAGTCTGAAAGATGAATCCCAGCTTTGCGGCTCTTAACTTACTGGCTTGTTTGTGATTGAGTCGATGGACTTGCTTGCCCAGAACTTCCACTTCTCCTTCGCTGGGCTTATCGAGCGAGCCGAGGATATTCAGCAGGGTGGTCTTACCGCTTCCGCTGGGTCCCACAAGTCCGCAAAACTCACCGCGCTCAAACTGTAGATTGATATGCTTGAGCGCCCAAAAGTCCCCTTCACCGGTGGGGAAGGCTTTGCCCATGTTCTTTACTATTGCCACTTTTTCTTTCATCATTTCCTCTCCCTAAAATACTGAACTGATTATCAGGTTTACAGAGCATCCTCTGCTCTTTGTTTTGCTCAATCCTATGTCGAGCGCGATGAGATCGTAAGTCCTGCGCCAAGAACCCGCTATCATGTATTCCTCTTGTGATATAGTATAACTCGTAAGCAGGCGCAGGCTATCCAAAAGTCCCAAGGGATAATCGGCCATGACTGCAATAATGAAGTCTTCGTAAGATATCTTGCTCAGATCGCTGAAAGAAAGCGCATTGAGCATGCCCTCTGAGGTGATCGCCAAGCCGTTTCCTATGTCAAAAACGTAGTCTGCCCCAATGCTTGCCAGCGCCGTGTAATTGATCGGCTGCTGGTTTCCATCAAAATATGATGCGCTTGCCTCCAACCACAAACCGATGGCATAATCCATCCTGAGATCCGCGCCCAGCCTGTATTCATGCCCCGCGTTTAGCTCTCGCTGATGATAGCAGATGCCGGCATCGCCGATCGGGCTGGGATATTGAAATCTTCCGCCGAACTCAAGGGAGTTTTTCCTGCTGCCGATGAACTCATTTCCCTTCTGATCCTCCGCCCCGCGTATTCCCCAAAGCCAGAGATTTGCACTATTTAGCCAATGATGACGCAAAAGCAGCGCCTCCACGCCCTTGGTCTCCTGATAGCTATCCATGGGGTCGATATTGTCAAACCACATCAGCGGCCTCAGCACTTTTGCAGAGCCG
>DUNQ01000048.1 GCA_012839325.1 Candidatus Cloacimonadota bacterium | reverse complement strand
GCATATTTATTGCCCCACCACGAGCTGAAGATCTTGCCGTAGCTAAATTCGTCCACGGCGACCTGGAAATATAATAGCATATCCTTTGGCAATCGCTGATTTAAGCCGCCGTAGAGCATCATGTTATCCCTGTCGTAAAGGTTGTGCTCGGTGGCGCGCCAGAATTGCCAAAGGATATGCTACTCTATTTCCAAGTCGCTGTCGATGAATTTAGCTACGGCAAGATCTTCAGCTCGTGGTGGGGCAACAAATATGCTCTGCAAGGCGGGCTGGAACTGCCTCTTCCCTATGCTGATCTCGCCATGGAAATCACCGCCGTGCGCCCATATACATACGCCCACTACATGAATCACACCATGTATTCCCACGACGGCAAAGCTTTAGGCTATCCCAAAGGCTCAAACATAGTTGATCTCACCCTGCAAGCCAATGTTCCCATAAAGAATTACGTGGATTGGACTTGCAAGCTTTCACTCTCCCGCAGCGGCAGTGAAGGCAGCTCCTGGAAAGATAACTATCACGACATCTTTGCCGGCGAGATACAAACCGGCGAGGCACACTGGTTCGACGGCGTTATCACCGATGAATTCACTCTCCAAAACAGCTTCTACATCCCCGTTATGGCGCACCATAGGTTCCTCATCGGGCATGAGATGAAGAAAAGCGAAGAGCTCAGCCATCGCGGATTTGCAGCATGGCAATTCTTTTATTAAAGGTGCATCATGAGAAAGTTTGACCGCATGGAATGGCCAAAGAAATTCAAGCTCAAAGGCAGTGTTTTACTAATAGTTGTGCTGGCGATGGCGTTCGGCTTTTGGCTGCAAAGAAGAGAGCATAGCAACATCGCGGATCAGATAGAAATCACGGACTTAAACTTTGATGAGTGGGGCACGCAGCACATTCAGATCAGCTATACGATTGAAAACAAGAGCAAGAAAGAGCTGAGCGTACGGCTTTTAGCAAAGGTTTGGGACGCTGAAGATCAGGAAATTGCCAGCGCACTTTTCGACGTGGAAGTTCCGCCTAAAACCAGACAAAATCGCAGCAAACTCTTTGATCGCCTCAACCGAGTTTTGAAGGAAGGGGAGGCGCCGCATCGCGCGAATATCGTGCTTTATCCAAAAAGAAGTTTATAAATCTTTTGAAACATGACATTTCCCGCTTGCCAAACTCGTAAAACAAACTATATATATCTTTAGGGCTGAAAAAGCTAACAAGTCCCAGAAGCAGCCGAAACAGAACACAAGAAGTTTTGCAGCTTTTGGGACTTCTTTTGTCTCAAAGAATCCACATATAGGAGAAATAATCATGAATAAAAGAATATATTTAGACACTAAGAAAGAAACTATTGATCTTGCATATTACATCGGCCCGCTTTTGCAGCGCGGCTCTGTGGTCTCTCTTTTTGGAGAACTGGGCAGCGGTAAGACTTTCTTTGCCAAAGCATTGGGCGCCTTCTTAGGCATAGGTGAAGAAATAGACAGCCCCAGCTTTGTGATTTTCAAAGAATATCATTGCGGCAGATTTCCCTTGTATCACCTTGATCTCTATCGCCTTAAGAGCGAGGATGAACTCCTTGACTTGGGGCTTTTGGACATGATCGAAACCGGCATCACGCTCATCGAGTGGCCGGAGATTGCCCAAGACTTTTTGCCCTATCAGAACCTGAAGCTAAAGTTTGGCTTCGAGGGCGAAAGACGCTTTGTAGAGATTGAGGCGGATGAGGATCTCGCTGAACACTTTGCATGAATCGAGCCGAATAAATAAGCTTCGACACTACTCCTTGATGGGCAAACTGAAGTAAGCTTATAAAGAGCTATATTAAAAGCACATAGCCCCTGTTTCATGAATTGTTCATCAATTTGTAGATGTAATTTTTTGAATCAGGATTCCAAAGATCCTCATAACACTTTGTAATACCATGTCTTACCTATAGGGTTCAGCCTATGATAAGGTGGAGATATGCTCATACCTATGACCACATCATGACCACATCATCACGAGAACCCAATAGGGGAGCCATGCAAAACGAGCCAAAATCCACGAAAAACACGATATTAGCCAAAAGAAAAAATAATACTGGACAGATTAAAAAAGAAATCGATAATGTGCTTCAAGTAAAAAAGAATAAATATTTTAAAATCAAGG
>DUNQ01000047.1 GCA_012839325.1 Candidatus Cloacimonadota bacterium | reverse complement strand
ATCTCTGACCAAGTGTTTCACCAGCTGGCCTTTGATGTTATAGATGTCGATGCTGACATTGCCTGCTTCCTGTAGGCTGTAAGAAATAGTAGTTTCAATGTCAGCATCGACATCTATAACATCAAAGGCCAGCTGGTGAAACACTTGGTCAGAGATGATATGGCAGCCGGCAACCACACGGTTGTATGGAATGGAACAGATAATAATAACCGCGCTGTTTCCTCCGGTGTATACTTCTACAAGATGAACTCCGGTAACTACAGTTCGACCAAGAAAATGATAATGATGAAATAAATCATCCTTATCCAAAGAAAGAGGAGCTGCATCTGCGGCTCCTTTTTCGTATTTGAGAAGAAATTAGCTATCTTTTTTCTTGAAATACTTCACAAAACACCGGGGCAAGGATGAATGTTTTCCTTGACATAAGCTCAGCTGTTAATAATAATAGTGCCAAGACTATGGCTACTCTACAGAGCCCGATGATAATCACTCATCGAATGATTATATTTTTAATTTTTTAACAGTATTTTCAAACAAAGGAGCTTGTCATGAGAAAACACTTGCCTTTCATCTTTGCGCTGTTGTTGTTTTTTAGCTTCAACCATATATTATTTGCCCAACTCGGAGCTGTCTTTGAGGATGGCTTCGAAGACTATCCGGATTTCGCCACAACCTTTGATCCATGGACTTTAGTAGATTACGATTATAGCCCGACCTACGACTTTTATGGAATAGACTTCCCCGGATGCGGAACAGCATTTGCCTTCATGATCTTCAATCCTTCACAGACTGTGCCCCCGCTTGTCGATCTGCGTGCTTATGAAGGAGATAAGATGGCAGCATGCTTTGCTGCAATTTATCCTCCTAATAGCGACTGGCTGATCGCTCCTTATGTACAATTGGGTCTCTACAGCTCAGTAAGATTCTTTGCTCGCTCGCATACGGATAGCTATGGCCTCGAGCGTTTTAAGGTAGCCGTATCTACAGCACCGTATCCCACCCATGTAGCTGGATTCGTCCCCATCTCGGGCGACGATTATATCGAAGCTCCCGCGAACTGGACTGAGTACCACTTCGATCTCCGGGACTTTGACGTCGAGCAGGTTCACATAGCAATATATTGCGTGTCTGACGATGCCTTTGCATTCTATGTTGATAACTTCACGGTTATCACCGGTCCCGATGTCCCTCCTTCCACGGAAGATGAGGTAATACCCGGGGCAGTCACAGAGCTTTCCGGCAACTATCCCAACCCCTTCAATCCTGAAACCACTATTTCTTATAGCTTGAGGGAAGCAGGCAATGTCAGCATTGACATTTATAACACCAAAGGCCAGCTGGTGAAACATTTATTAAAAGATGATATGCCGGCAGGCGATCACAGGGTTGTATGGAATGGAACAGATAATAATAAGCGCGCAGTTTCATCCGGTGTTTATTACTACAAGATGAACTCCGGCAGATACAGCTCGACCAAAAAAATGATAATGATGAAATAAATCATCTATAAGTCCATTGAAAGAGGAGCTGCATTTGTGGCTCCTTTTTCGTATTTGATGAGGAAAATAGCTTTGTTTTTCATAAACCCTCTCAAATCCTCTGTTTACATAGCCTTAGCCCTTCCTTCCCTATTGGGTTCCGGTGATGATGTGGTCATGATATGGTCATGGGCATAAGCACATCATAAGCAGAATATAGGCTGTATCCAATAGGGGAGAGGTGGGGTGATTTCACAAAGGGTAGAAAATAATAATAAATATTTTAAGAAAAAACAGAGATTATTTTGAGATTGATAACTCACTGTATATAAAAGTGATAGAGAGATATCTCCGAATATGCTCAAATATCAAGGCAGGATACATCTATTTATCTATCACCCTTTTAGTGATTTGATTTTGGATTTTGGCTTCATATCTTATTGTGTTTTCGATGCTTGACAAAAAAGAGGTAGTCAGATTTCCTTACAATTGAAGCTTGGATTTAGAATAAAATCCTCCCAAGTCTTTGTAAAAAGGTTAGTAAAATCATTTTGTGGATAACTTGTGGATAAATATCATAAAACACAGCTCCATGGAAACGCGACCTTTATGCAAAGAATTGATATATAACACATTATAAACTTTTTAAACCTGATGAGAAAAATTGCTCTCATTGTGGATAAACTTTTAATTAGTAAGGAATAACTATGGATCAAGACATTTGGCAAAACATTTTGGACAAGTTGGAAGAAAATATTAACGAACAGAGTTTCAAGACCTGGTTTTCAAACACACATTTAGTTGATTTTAGCGATAGCAGCCTCACAGTTCAAGTGGGCTCGCAATTTAGCGCAAATTATATGAACACGAGCTATAGGCAAGTTCTCTCGGAGATCTCGCAAGGCCTATACGGACGCCGTTATGAAGTTAATTTTGTTTCCAAAAGCAGAAAAAAAGAAAGTAAAAAGCAAGACTTGCCCGGTTATGGAGATAATAAGGTGACGCTGAATACTCAGCTCAACGATAGATACAACTTCGATGAATTTGTGGTGGGAAAGAATAATAACTTCGCCCACTCGGCGGCAAAGGCTGTGGCGGAAAACCCCGGATATACCTTCAATCCGCTGTTCATCTATGGCGAAAGCGGAATGGGGAAGACCCATCTCATGCAAGCCGTGGGGAATTTCGTCAAAAATGAAGGGCGCAATTGCAGCATCTATTATACCACCAGTGAGTCTTTCACAAACGAGATGATAGAAAGCATACGCGGAAATAAGATGAGTGAGTTTCGTGCAAAGTTCCGCAGGGTGGATCTCCTGCTCGTGGACGACATACATTTCCTCTCGCGCAAGGAAGGAACTCAGGAAGAATTTTTCCACACCTTTAACGCACTCTTTGAAAATAAGAAACAGATAGTGCTCACCTCGGATCGTCCGCCCAAGGATATCCCTGATCTGGAAAAGCGATTGGTCACCAGATTTGAGAGCGGACTTTTGGCGGATCTTAAGAATCCGGATTTCGAGACGCGCGTGGCAATCCTCAGAAAGAAAGCAGAGCCCGAAAACATCGAACTTTCTGACGAGGTGATAAACTTCATTGCCGACAACATTACTTCCTCTGTACGGGCTCTTGAGGGCTCTTTAATCAGAATCCTTGCCTATGCCTCATACAATAAACTCAATCCTGAGGATATTAATCCCGATTCTGCAGCAGAGATACTCGCGGATATGATCTCGGATATGAGCAAGAGCATCACGCTTAATATGATCACTCAGCAGGTTTGTCGCACCTATAATCTCGAAAAGCAAATGCTGATGGATAAAAGCCGTAAACAGCATATCGCTTTCCCGCGACAGGTGGCGATGTATCTGGCAAATCATCTGATTCCCTCGCTCTCGCTGAAGGAAATCGCTGAGTATTATAATAGAAAAGATCACACCACCGTGATTCATGCCAAAAAGATAGTTGAAAATGAGTTTAGAACGGATGATCAATTCCGCTCGCAAGTGGAACTCATGATCAGTAATTTGCGTAGATAGGTAAAACTAATTATGTGTGGAATCATGACTCTGAAGAAGCCGCAATTGATCGGCATTTCAGGGCGAAATATGCCTGATTTTAATAAGTTATCCACAATTGTGGATGAAGTTATGTGGATAAGTGTGGACAACTTGATAAATAAGCACTTAGGCGATTTTGTCGTGGATACTCCGTGGATAAAGAGTGGGACTTATACACAAGTTATCCACATTCTTCAGAGCGGGCTAAAAGCTTGCAATAGATGGCTACAAAAAATAAAGCTTGACCGATTATCAACATATCCACACAGCCTACTACTATTACTAATAATCAAATTAAATAAATAATAGGATATATTGTATGATGAAGCTCCGATATCTGATCTTGCTGCTTTTGCCGATCATAATTTTCTCGGCATGCACAAAAAAAGATAACCTTACGGGAACGAACTGGTATGATCAGGATGTTCTTGAAATTCAGGATAAAGCTGCTGTTGTTTCGGCTTATAGCTTTATGGTGGATGATGAGGATCTGCCCTCTACCGGTAGCGGGCGTAAGAATATTCTCATTGCAAACCACGATGGAGTGAAGGCCAAAGCTCTGCTTCGCTTTACAAATCTGCTCAGTAAAGAAGCTATAGATGAGCTTGCAGAGTTTAAGAATCCTTGTCTGAATCTGGAGATTGCGCGTAGCAGCGATGGGGAAGAGAGTCCTATCGATCTGAAGTTCTATAAAGTAAATCAAGCTTATAATGCGGATCCTGATTCTATCTTGGCAGAAAATCTTGAGGAGCTTACGGCTTCTGCTGCTGTCTGGGATAAACACAGCGTTGTGCTGGATACTCTTTCCGTGGTGCTAAGCTATGATATCATCAGGAATTGGGCGTCAGAGGAAGATAGCCTGGGGCTAAATATTTTGGTGGAGATCCCCGAGGAAAGTCAGGGATTTATCGAGCTCAGACCCGCCGGAGCAAGGGTTGGAGCCAGTATTTCTTATGAATATAAAAACACTGCCGAAGATGAAGAGTATCAGCTTTATGAAAACTTTGTCGTGTTAAATACCTTTAGCTATGAGCGTGCCATTGATGAGGATAGCTCAGCTTGGCGCGTCAGCAATCGCAGCGCGAAGAGGATGTATATCGATCTTCAGCCTAATTTTAGTATGCTCAAAGATGCAGAGGGCAATGCACTTTCAGATGAGGTCAAGAAAAGGACTCAGATCAATCATGCGGAATTGGTCTTATATACCAAAGATAATCCTAATTTCGGTAATACCGTGCAGTATGTTTTTAGCGCAATGTTGCTCAAAAAGCCTTTCGAGGAAGGGGAGATCATAGGCAAGGACGATATGGTGGTGGCAAGCTCCATCGTTCCTATTTCCAATATTTTGTATAGTACGCGGGATAGTTTGGCGCTGAATATCACGCCCATTATCCAGGCTTATCTTAGTGAAAAGACCTTCCCGGATGGGGAGACCATCCTGCCCCACGGCATTCTGCTCATGAGTAATTGGGAGCTCAAAGACTTCGGTGAAGTAGATTTCTGGGATGTCAATGCTCCCGAAGAAGATAAAAAACCTTATATCCGTATCCAATATACGCCGCCCTTCTTATGAAAAACCTAAGATTTTGCCTGATAATTCTGCTTGTTTTAAGCTTTTTTGGCTGCAATCGCGAAAGCAAGAGCTTTGAGAAATTAGCGGAAGTAAATGGCGAAATCCTCTATTTAGAAGAGTTTGTGGCTATGATGGGCGAGGATAATTGGATGGCGATGGATAGCAGTGCTCGCCGAAAAGCGGTGGAAGACTGGGTGAATATTACCATCTTGGCTCAAAAGGCGAAGAAAGATAAACTGCTGGAAAGACCCGGCGTCAAACAGCGTCTTGATATCGCTGAAAAGAAGGTATCCGCAAATGCACTCATCGCCGAAAGACTTTCGCTGATAAATATCTCCGAAGAACAGCTCTTCTCCTATTTCAGGGTGCATAGAGCCGAGTTCATGGAGCCGGTGCAATTCTATCGCGTGCAACGCATCTGCCTTCCCAGTAAGATTCAGGCGGAGAACGTATTTGAAAAGATCAGAGATGGGCTGGACTTCATGCAGGCTCTAAATAGATATAAATCAGAAGCGCCGCTTCATCTCAGCGGGGATATGGGCTTTCTCAAACCATCCTCGGCGGATTCCCTGTTTTGGCTGAGTGCAAGACAATTGGAAGAAGGCGAACCCGGGCTCCTCAGAAAAGACGATTATTGGTATGTAATCCGCTATACAGAAAAGAAAGAAGGCGATGACGTCGCCAATTTCGAGGATTTCAAGGCGGAGATCAGACATAAAATACTTTTAGAAAAACAAGAAGACGTATATAGACAGCTTTTGCGAGAGACCAAAGCTCAAGCCGGAAAGGTTTTCTATTATTAAATTTTACTTTAAGGAAATAAGAAAAGAAATGAAGAGAGCAGTAGTAATAATCCTGTTTGTCGTGTTAAGCGTGATGCTCACGGCAGATGTTTTGGATAGAATAGTAGCAAAGGTGGGAACGGAGATCATCCTCCTCTCAGACCTACAAAAGCAGATCACTCAGCTGGTATCTACCGGCATAGACCCGGAGCTTCTCAGCGCAGAAAGAGTTTTGGAGCAGATGATAGAGCAAAAACTCTTGGTTCAAAAGGCGAAAGAACTGAATATCACCGCGGATGAAGAAGCCATAAACAGGTATGCCGAGAGGTATTTAAGCGATATCAAGAGCAGGTATCCCAGCGAGGCAGACTTCCAGGTGGAGCTCAGGCAGATGAATACCACTCAGCGCGAACTGCAAAAGTTCTTGGCAGATCAAATCAGAGAAAACTATCTCACCGAGCAGTTGGTTGAGAAATACATCTCTTCGCGTATTAAGATCACTGAGCCGGATATGCAAAGTTTCTACGAAGCCACCAAAGATAGCTTGGCAATCAAACCTATAACTTGGGAGCTTAGCCTTATCCTGCGTGAGATTCGTCCATCTGAGGAGACTGTAGTTAGGATAGTAGCCGAAACAGAGGAGCTCTTAGAAAGTCTCAAATCCGGCGCTGATTTTGCCGAACTGGCAGGAGAGCACAGCGATTGTCCTTCATCTCAGCAGGGGGGAGATCTCGGCTATTTCAGGCGCGGCACTATGGTGAAACCCTTTGAAGACGCAGCATTTGCTCTTGATATCGGTGAGATCAGTGAGATAGTGCAAAGTAATTTCGGTTATCATATTATCAAGCTCACGGATCGCAGAGGAGATGAGATCAAAGCCTCTCATATACTCAAGATAATGCAAGCAGGTGAGGAAGATGCAGAGCGCGAGAAAGCACTCATGGAAAGCATCCGCGAGAGAATCTTGGCAGGCGAAAGCTTTGCCGAATTGGCGCGCGAGTATTCCTTTGATACAAATAGCAGCGAAGACGGCGGACTCTTGGGCGAATTCGGAGTGCAAGACCTACCCGAGCTTTTCGCGCCCGTAATCATGGCTTCAGATGTAGGAGTCCCCACAGAAGTTTTGCAAAACGAAGGATTGATATATATTTTCATTAGAGAAAACGAAAGTGCTCAGCGCATTTTTGAATATCACGAGGTAAAAGAACAGGTGAAGGAATATCTCTACCAGCTACGTCAGATGGAGTATTATGACGAGTGGATGGAAGAGACCAAGAGCAAGGCCTTCATCGAATATAAACTATGAATAAAAAGAAGCTTAGCGTTATCCTCAGCTCGGTCTTTTGGCTGGGATTCATCCCTTTTGCGCCGGGAACATTTGGCTCCTTGGCGGCTTTTGGATTGTATCTGATCCTACCGGGGATGCTCTTTGAGGGAAGCTATAGATATATCATGACTTTAGCGGTCATGCTTTTGGCGCTTATCTTTGTGCCGATAGTAAGAAAGGCAGAGAAAGCCCTGGGCGATGATGCGCCTCAGATCGTTATAGACGAAGTCTTTGGCTATCTCGTTGCCGTATTATTTTTGCCCAAGACTCTGATGATAGGAATCTGGGCTTTCATCCTATTTCGCGTATTCGATATAGGTAAGCCTTTTCCCATCAATAAATCCCAAAGCATTGGCAAAGGCTTTGGCGTGATGATAGATGATCTATTAGCAGGACTTTATGCGAACATCCTGCTACAGTTTTTAACTTTAATAAAACCGCAATTTTTTGGAATATAGGAGAATAAAATGATACTTTACACACTATTAGAAGCAGCAGCACAACCCGCTCCACAACAAGGAAGCATGATGTCCAGCCTCTTGTTTTTTGCAGTTATCATGGGAATTATGTATTTCCTGATGATTCGCCCTCAACAAAAGAAACAGAAAGAAATGCAGAAAATGTTAGATGCAATGCAGGTGAACGACAAAGTTATCACCGGCAGCGGCATCTATGGACGCGTGGTTTCCATGAAGCCGGATAAGGGCATTGTCGTGCTCGAAATCGATGATACAAACAAGATTCGCGTAGATTTTCAGAAATCTGCCATAGTTGCAATCATCAAGCCGGAGAGCCAAAACTAAATCATGCCGAAAGTACTCGATATCAGAATATTAGGTGATGATATTCTGCGCAAGAAGCTGAAGGAAGTGGATCACGAAGATCCGCTGCTCAAAGAGTTTATCCCGGATCTGGTTCATACCATGTATGTCCGCGACGGCGTGGGTTTGGCGGCAAATCAAGTGGGAGTGGATATGCGCGTGGTGGTGATCGATCCCCGCACGGCGGAGGAAGAACAAGAGCGCAATCCCATAGTGATGCTGAATCCCAAGATCATTGAAAGCGAAGGCAAACAGATTGGCGAAGAAGGTTGCATCAGCCTCCCGCACATCTTTGCCCAGGTGGTTCGCGATAAGAGAATCGTCTATGAATACACGGATCTTAATGGCGAAAGGATCACCAAAGAGGTCGAAGGCTATGAGGCGGTCATCGTTCAACATGAGCTCGATCACCTCGATGGCGTAGTTTTTACAGACCGCCTGCCGCCGCTTAACAAGCTTAAACTCAAGACAAAGCTCAGCGAGATGAAAGCCACCGCGGTTGACGGCGTGAATATCCGTCAGGATTAAAGCTATGAGACTCATCTTTGCCGGCAGCTCCGAGTTTGCCATCCCGGCGCTCGAGATGCTACTAAAAAGCACATATCACGAGATCGCAATGGTGATCAGCCAACCGGCGCGTCCGAAAGGGCGGAAAAGACGCCTGGAGGATACTCCCTTGGCGCGCTATGCACTGGAAAGCTCTTTAAAGCTCCTCAAGCCCGAACAGATCAACTCTAAAGAGACGATTGATATGTTAGGGGCTCTGAACGCCGATCTGCTCATAACGGCGTCTTACGGCGCTTTTATAGGTAAGAAAATGCGAGAGCTCTGTAAGTTTGGCTCCATCAACCTCCATCCATCGCTTTTACCCAAGTATCGCGGAGCTTCGCCCATACAGAGCGTGCTCTTAGCAAATGAAAGCATCACCGGAAACAGCATATTCATGCTGGAAAAGCACATGGACAGCGGCCCGATCTTAATTCAAGAAGAGCTTGAAATAGAGGGTAACGAGAACTATAGTTCGCTGCATGATAGGCTTGCCATCCAAGCCGCAGAACTGCTCAAAACGCTATTATCAGACTTTGAAAAATATACAGCCAAGGCTCAAGATCACAGCCTTGCCACATACACCCAAAAGATTGAAAGGGATGATCTTAAGCTCGATCTCAGCCTCGGTGCAGGCGAGCTTTTACCCAAGATCAGAGCTTTTTCTTTTGAGCCCGGCGCATACCTTCTCTTTCGCGAGAAGCCGCTCAAGATATTGGAAGCGGAACTCGTGCAGGAAGATAGCGTTATGCCCGCGGGCAGCATCACCGAAATTATTAAAAACCAAGGATTTTGTATTGCCACCGGCAAACATCAGCTCAGAATCAAGACCGTTCAGGCGGCAGGCAAAAAGATTATGCCCGCATCAGCCTGGCTTTTGGGCTCCAGAGCCGAAGTGGGGGAGATACTAAAGTGAAAAAATACTACTATTCTATCATAAAATTCCCGCTATTTGTGAGCACCAGCCTGTTCATTCTCGCTCTGCTCTTTTTCATCAGCGCACTTCTAAGTTATTCAAGACTGGGGCTTTCCCTGCAAGAGACAGTAATTTACACCATTCTTTTCATCCTTTTGGTGATTTTGGTGGCAAGCTGGATACTCAACCTCATCGGAACGCACAGCAAGATAACTCCGCGCTGGATGGCGAAATATGCCAAATGGATGCTTACTTTTGTATATTACAATCTCGCTATGTTCTTATCTTTCATAACTTTCAGAAAGAAACAGACCATACAGGAAAGCTTTATTAATTTCAATAACGAGATCGTGCTTTCGCAATCCAAAGGCATCAAACACAAGAATATTCTGCTTTTAGTTCCTCACTGTTTACAAAGCTCCGAGTGCAAAGTGCGTGTGACCACATCTATTGATAATTGTGAGTCTTGCGGAAATTGTAACATCGGTGATATCAAGAAGATGGCTGAAGAATTCGGCGTGAAAGCAGCGGTTGCAACGGGTGGCTCACTGGCGCGTAAGATAGTAGATGACAACATCCCGGAAGTGATAGTAGCCGTGGCTTGCCATCGTGATCTAACCGACGGCGTGCGCGATGCATGGAGATTTCCCGTTTATGGTGTGTTCAACAAGCGTCCAAAGGGGCCTTGTTTTGAGACCACGGTCAGTATTTCAAACATAGAATTTGCCATCAGGAAGTTTCAATGAAAGGCTCACATGTCTTAGCTTTAGGGCTTATTATTCTCATCCTGAACGCAGGAATAAGCCTCGTTTTAATCAATAAATTCACTCCCAAACAAGTGGTTAAAGATTACAGTTCTTTTTCTGCATCTTTGGACGATTTTGATGGTAGCAGACACAATGCCATCACCCGCGCTGTGGCGGAGGTAGAGCCCGCTGTGGTGAGCGTTAACGTGATCAAAACTCAATATGTTCGCCGCTCGCATTCATCCGGCTTCGGCGGCTTTTCTTTCTTTGATTTTTTCGACTTCTTCGGTCCCGTTCAAAGGCAAGTGCAGTCGCTGGGTAGCGGCGTGATCTACGACCCATCAGGGCTGATTATCACCAATTCACACGTGGTTGAAGGTGCAACCGAGATCAAGGTTGTCTTACCGGATAACCGCGAATTTGACGCTCAGCTTTTGGGAATCGACGCCGAAAATGACATTGCCAAACTGAGGATAAAGGGCAATAATTTGCCTCATGCCAGGCTGGGTGATTCGGACGAAATCTTGGTTGGGGAGTGGAGCATTGCGCTGGGTAATCCTTACGGATATGTGATGAACGATGCCAAGCCCACAGTGAGCGTGGGAGTGATTTCAGCGCTGGGCAGAAACCTCGATTTCGGGCGTGAACAGCGTTATAACATGATCCAAACCGATGCCGCGATCAATCAAGGAAACAGCGGCGGGGCATTGGTGAATATTCACGGTGAAGTGATTGGGATAAATAATCTTATTATCTCTGAAAGCGGGGGCAATATCGGTCTGGGGTTTGCCATTCCTATTAACAGCGTGAAAGAGATCGTGGACGCTTTTTAAGGCGATTTTTAGAAAAACTATACATTAATAAGTTTTAAACCCTCATAACTAACTATATACCCATAGCTTACCTATTGGATTCAGCCTATGATATCCTATAGATATGCTCATGCCCATGACCACATCATGACCATATCATCACGAGAACCCAATAGGGAAGAGGCGGAAAAGACTCCAAAAATTGCTTAAAAAAAAAGAGAAACCACTCATCGCAGCTTCTCTTTTTCTTTTAATTTTATCTGATTTATTTCATTAACATCATCTTTCTGCTTTTCGTATAAGTATCGGTTTTAAGGCGATAGAAATATACGCCGCTGGAAACTTCTTTGCCATTCTGGTCTTTGCCGTTCCACACGAAATAATGATCTCCGACGCCTTGCATTCCGGGCGCATAACGATGGACTAACTGCCCGCGAACGTTGTAGATATCCAGGCTGACATTCTGAGCTTGACCCAGGCTGTAGGTGATCTTCGTTTCGGGATTGAAGGGATTGGGGAAATTCGGGTAAAGCACTGCAAGAGCGGGGCTTTGGTTGATTTCATCTTCATTTGAAACGGCATCGCCGGTGATTATCATAATGTTGTCGATAGTCCAGCCGGGATCGGTCATTTTGTCGTCAATACTGTCATCTTGGAGGCGGAAACGGAAGTATAATTCTTCACCGGCAAAGTCGCCGAGCTCGATATATTCCTTTTGCCACCAGTCGTGACGTCCTGATTTTCTCCAGATTTCTTCCCACTCGTCGCCATCGGATGAGACCTCTACCGTAACGGGGTCAAATTCCCATTCTGTATAGAGATGCGAATCGAAATAGAGCAAGAGTGAACTGTCTGCGGGAAGGCTGATCTTGTCTTCGGTCTTGATCCAAACATCGCAATTTTGAGCGTAGTGTCCGCGTCCGCCCCAGCTGTCTGTGATGGCGTGTCCGTCCGCTGCGAGCTCATTTTGCAAGACCCATGGTCCTTCGATTTCCCAGCCTGAAATGCCGTCTTCCCAGTCCTCGCTGAACACCGTATCTATCGCTGAGAGATAGAAATGGTACATATTTGCGCCGGGCTCTAAGGTGATCATTTCACGATAGGGATAATATCCTTCGGCAAAGATCGTGATGGGATATTCGCCTTCAAAGCCGTGATAGATGTAATCGCCTTCGATATTTAGCACGTCTTCAAAGACATCGCCTATGCGGATCTCTGCGCTGATTGGGCCGTTGGGTGAATTCACTGATCCATATAGGATTGCGGCTTCTTTTGGATCAAGAGCCACATTCCTGGTTGTCCAGCTGCTGTTATTTACAATCACGTTCGGAAGTTCCAAATCCCAATAGCCTTTTTGGCGAAAGAGAAGTGAAAAGCTTCCGCTGTTTATAGGTCTGTAATAAAGTCCCGTTTCGGGGTCCGAAGTGCGGGGATGGAACCATGGTGCATGTCTTTCCTGAACAATAACTTCCGCTTCAATTGCCGCCCCGGTTTCGCTATCGGTAATGCGTCCTGTGAGTAGTGAATTTGAAGGAGAGGTTGAAGAGAAAGGCATGGCGCGCTCGAGCATCCACCAAACGCCGTTGCTGCATCTATCGACGGTGTCCAGCATGATGGTTTCATTGGGTTGCAAGTTGCGCGTTCCGCATTCGATGAGCAACTGTATCGTGCCATATTGCATATACATCCAGTCGTGGAAAGCGCCTTGACGGCTGGCGTTCGGATAGTATTCGTAGGTTCCTATGCCTTCTTTTTGGATCTGATTTGCCACGCCTTGGGCGATACCGCGGGCGAAATTGTGGTCGGGCGAGGGACGTACATCCTTCCAATTGAAGGAATAATAGACCTTCTCGGCGAAGTTGCCCGTTCGTGAAGAGTGCCAGCAAATACTGTAGGTAAATTTCTTTTCATCGGAGAGGCGTTTGATGGCTTGCACTTCGCTTTCGCTCATGGCATAAGGCCCGCGATAGTAGTCATAAGGCTCGTTTCCGCCGCCTTGCATGAGGGTGTCGCCGTGGACGAAGTTGAAGTCGAAGTTGCGGTTGATATCAACGCCGTCGATGTCGTATCCAACTTGCGGTGAGTAGTCGAAAATACCGTTGTTATTGTTATCACGCTTGTTCTTTCTGTAAGAGGTGTCAAGATTGTCGGTCACCACCTTATGCCCTTCGGGATTTAGAGTGGGAACCCACCAAGTATCAAGCTGATAAAGCCATGCACCGTAAGGGGCTTGCTGGCGATTTGCTAAGAGCTCTTCGATATTGCTCATGGTGATTTGCACGCCAAGAACTTCCTCGGCATGAACCTGACCCACAAAGAGCAGCGCGGGCTTTTCCCAATCACCGGTGACGTTCGTGGTGAGCTGCATGGCATAGATGGGAACTTCGTCCTGTTGTGAGTGTCCGATCAGATGCACTTTTGCATGGGTGGGGTAGAGATCTTCGAGCTCAAAAAGGCGCGTAACGATCTCATCATAAGTATCATAGCACTCCGGTAAAGGAGGCAGATTTGCACGAAGTGCCAAGGGTAGCAGCAGCATCGTGATTACTATAAAAAGGAGATGTTTTTTCATGTTTTACTCCTGAATTATTCCTGATTTATCTATTTATGTGCAATTTTTGCGCCATATTATGTTAAAACCTTATTTGACAATGTATGCACGCAAAAGCTTGAGCGTGTTGTCAATGGCTTTGGTGTGGGTTCTTTCATAGCCGTGGGAGGCAAATACGCCGGGGCCGATGAGTGCGTGTTTGATGTCATGTCCTGCACGCAGAGCGGCTCCCACGTCTGATCCGTAGAAGGGATAGATATCTACGGCATAGTCGAGTTTCAGCTCTTTTGCGAGGTTTACCAGCGCGGTGGTTACCTCATAGTTATAGGGTCCGCCGCTGTCTTTTGCGCAGATGGAAACCTTGTATTCATCGGTTTCGAGGTCGTCGCCGATTGCGCCCATATCCACGGAGATCATCTCCACGGTGTCGTCTGCAAAGCCGCTTGATGCGCCGTGTCCAACCTCTTCATAGGTGGTGAAAAGTATGCTGATCTTACGCTTTGGAATAAGCTTTCCATCCGCAATCTCTTTGGCGAGGGCAAGAAGTATTCCTGCGCTGGCTTTGTCGTCCAAATGGCGGCTTTTAATGAAGCCGGAAGGGGTGAGAATGCTGCGAGGATCAAGCGATACAAAGTCTCCGCCGCTGATGCCTAAGGCAAGGGTATCTTCGCGAGATTTAACGATCTCATCGAGCACAATCTCCATGCTCTCATCACTGCGCTTAGTGCCGCCTTGATCGCGATTTACGTGAACTGCGGGCTCGTTTAGATACACAGTTCCCGTGTAGGTTTTGCCATCGCGGGTGTGAACGGTGACGTTCTCTTGCTCTACATTGTTTGCCGGGAATCCGCCTAAATGGGTGAAACGCAGGCAGCCATTGCTTTTGACTGAGCGCACCATGAGTCCGAGGGTGTCCACATGAGCGGCCAAGACGAGGTGATCGCCCTCTCCGCCGAGGCAGGCTGAGAGCGAGCCTTTGCGCGAGAATGTGGGCTCGAAACCCATCTCACTTAGCAAAGCGGCAATGTGTTTACAAATATCGTGGGTAAAGCCCGTGGGACTGGGCATCTTGCACAGGCTTAAAATGTTATCAACTGCATAGTTAGTATAGTCCACTACGCCTCCTTTAGTCTATAAACTTGTATTGTGAAAGTATCTGTTTGTATGTATTTCGGTTGATCGTGATGATCTCTTCCAGTGATGGGAAGGCGATCTGAGAGGCTTTTTGCAAGCTTTCTTCCACGACCTTATGTATTTCTGAGAAAGTGATAATACGCCCTAAAAAGAGCTTCATAGCGGCTTCTACGGCGGCGTTTATGATGGTGGGGATGATCCCACCTGCGCGTGCTGCATCAAGCCCGAGGTAATATAGGGGATAGCGCTCTTTGGCTATGCCCTCAAAGGTGAGATTTGCATGTTCTAAAAGATCGGTTTGCACGAGCTCGGAGGGGAGTCGCTTCGGATAGCTGAGCGCATAGAGAATGGGCAGTTTCATATCCGGCGTGCCGAGTTGTGCAATCAGCGAGCCGTCAATGTATTGCACCAATGAATGTATCACGGATTGCGGGTGTATCACTGCCTCGATTTGCTCGTAGGGGAGGTCAAAGAGCCAGCGCGCTTCCATCACCTCTAAGGCTTTGTTGAACATGGTTGCGCTGTCTAAAGTCACTTTTGCGCCCATATCCCAATTGGGGTGTTTGAGTGCCATTTCAGGCGTGATGGTGCCGAAATCTGAGAGGGGAAAATCTCTGAATGCGCCGCCCGATGCGGTGATGATGAGCTTCTTGATCTCGGCTTTGGGGCTATTTCCAATCGCTTGGAAGATGGCGCTATGTTCGCTATCTACGGGCAGGATGAGGGCGTCTTTGAAACTCTCATGCACGAGATGTCCGCCTAATACCAAGGACTCTTTATTTGCCAAAGCCAGGCTCTTGCCGCGCCCCAAGATGGCGAAGGTGGCTCTTATTCCTGCCGAACCGCCTATTGCATTTAGCGCAATATCATAGTCTTCATCTTTGAGTAAATTGATCAGCTCGTCTTCGCCGAAATATATCCTTTTCTTGGGATGCAGGCTTCTGATTTGCTCTTGCAGAGAGGGCTCATCTATACCGGTAAATACCAGTACGGGGATGTCAAACTCACCGGCGAGATTGCAGAGCTTTTCCCAGCTTGAATGAGCGGAGGCGAGACTTATCTTGAAGTGATCGGCTTGCTCGCGGATTACCTCAAAGGTGGAACTGCCGATAGAACCGCTTGCTCCTAAAAGAGCTATCTTTTTTACCATGAATAGCTTAGGGATACCCTTTGCGTGTGCCCGAGTCCACCTTCTGCCTTGTTTTTGAAGGCATAGCTGAGCCCGATATCAAAGAGTTCTAATGCAACGCCTGCTGTGAAGCTATCTCTATCATAGCCGCCCATGATGCCGAGTGCGGGGATGGGGCGCAGCATTATTCCGCCATGAAATTCACTTCTGATGGTGTCGCTGCTTTGACTTGCCCTTTGTTCATAGTAGTTCTGAGCTCTCAGCGCGATGTGTAAAGGGATCTCTTTTGAAGTGAGCTCAAAGCTTGTAGAAAGCTCGATATCCAGATTAGGCAGGGCTACTTCATGGGTAGAGTTTTCCCAGAGGATTTGCGTTCCGAAGAAGTCGCGCAGATTCACCCCTAAATCCAGGTATTCATGAATCTTATAGTATGCACCAATATCGGCACCGAAGCCATATCCGCTATGCTCTGCAAGATTGCGATAAGCCAGCTTGGGCGAGATGCCGATGGCAAAGTTTTCCGAGAGAGCGCGCCCGAAAGAGCCGTATATAATGAGATCCTGATTACTGATGGTTTTATAAGCATAAGGGCGGTTGCTATCAGAGATTACTTCGCCTTCATCTTCGAGTTTGGTGAGTTTTACCTTATCTATCTTAAGATGATTTATAGAGAGCGCGAAGCCTTGTCCGAGGCGCATAGAGAATTGATTCTGAGCAAGCAATCCATCAAAGAAGTTGCTGTGCATAACTTCTGCACTGCGACTACTTTCCAGCGCAGGCAGGGCAGGATTCCACCATCCCGCAGCATGAGATGAGGGCAAGCACAGTCCCGTGTTTCCCATGGCGTTGTTCATAGCTCCGGGGCTAAATGTGAAGATCTCTCCCGCATAATTGTTTCCCAAAAGAGGCAAAACCGCGAGGAGGATCAAGGTGATCAGCAAAACACTTCTTTTCATATCTTTTAGTTCATGGCTACGGCTGTGGTGAAAGAATTTGAGGAAATGATCCGGGCAAAGCCGCCGGAGCCTCATTAAAAGAAGTCTCCGAGATCGATAAATTAATTGCCCAAACACAGTTGCAGCGTTCTGCCGTAATCCAAAAGCTACAAGGCTGCGTCGTGATCATAACAATGCGCAGAAACAAAAAAATGGTGGGCCCAGAGGGACTCGAACCCCCAACCGTCCGGTTATGAGCCGGAAGCTCTACCAGCTGAGCTATAGGCCCCACGCATTGCATCTTCCCTTAGAATTTATATTCCGATTTTTGTCAATTGTTTTTTTACACTTTACGTGCCGCGATGCTTATCATCTTCTTTTTGATCACGATTATCTTCACTACTTCCATGCCTTCGAGGTTGCGTTGAACGTTGTCTATCTGCAAGGCTTTTTCTTTGAGAGTTTCATCATCCGAGTCCGGTGATGCCTCGAAATTACCGCGTATCTTGCCATTTACTTGCACCACGAAAGTGATGCTATCCTGCACGAGACACTTTTCGTCATAGGCAGGCAATCCGGCTTCACTGATTAGGCTTTCATGACCCATCATTTGCCAGAGTTCTTCGGCGACGTGCGGCGCAAAAGGATAGAGCATGAGCGGGATGATGTGGCATGCTTCTGCGAAAGCTGCGAGTTCGTTATCGCTGAGCTTGGCAGGTTTTTTGACGGCATAGACGTTATTCAGATGCTCCATCACCGCCGCGATGGCTGTGTTATATTGCATGCGTTTGATGGAGTCTTCACGCCATTTCTTGATGCAAAAGTGACTGCTGAAACGCAGCTTCTTTCCGCTCTCGGAAAGCGCATCATGATCTATATCCAGCATTATGCCGCGCTTGATTTCATCCAAATTGCCGGCGATGAGGCGATATATACGATTCAGGAACCTGAAAGCGCCCATAAGTGCTTCATCGCTCCACTCCACATCCTTTTCCGGAGGCGAGGCAAAGAGCAGATAAACCCGCATCGTATCCGCGCCATAACTATCTATAATGTATTGCGGATCAACGGTGTTACCCTTTGATTTACTCATCTTTGCGCCATCTTTGAGCACCATGCCCTGCGTGAGCAATCTCAGGAAGGGCTCATCACCTTTCACCCAGCCCATATCGCGCATAAACTTATGGAAAAAGCGAGCATAAAGCAGGTGCATGCAAGCGTGTTCGATGCCGCCGATATATTGATCCACGGGCAGCCAGAAGTCCGCAAGCTTAGGATCGAAGGGCATTGTATCATTATGGGCATCCGCAAAACGCGCAAAATACCATGATGAATCCACGAAAGTATCCATGGTATCGGTCTCGCGTTTGGCAGGTTCACCACACTGAGGACAAGGCACATTTATCCAATCCGGAGCGCTGAGCAGCGGATTTGAGGTGGTCTTGCCGATGGGCACATCTTCGGGAAGGATAACGGGCAGGTCTTCATCGGGAACGAGAACGATGCCGCATTTGGGGCAATGGATCACCGGGATGGGATTTCCCCAATAGCGCTGACGGGAAATGCCCCAATCGCGCAGGCGGTAAGTGATTGCAGAGTCTCCCCAGCCGTTTTCGGAAATGTATGCGCTGATCTTTTCCTTGGCTTCTTCGCTATCCTCGCCATCAAAATGAGCGGAGTTTGCGATGATGCCGGGCTCTATATAGGCTTCTTCCATTTCTTCGAGGACGAGGTTTTGCTCCATGTTTTGGATGACAATCTTCATGGGGATATCATACTTTTTGGCGAACTCAAAGTCGCGCTGATCATGCGCCGGAACTGCCATCACTGCACCCGTACCATAATCCATGAGCACATAATTTGTGATCCAGATTTGCACCTTATCGCCCGAAAGCGGATTGATGCAGTAACGCCCGCTAAAGACACCTTCTTTGATGGCTTCTTCACTGCTGCGACTGTGTTTATCCTCATTTATTACTCTCTTGCAAAAGTCGTGAAGTTCGGCATTATCAGGATCTTCTGCAAGCCAGCTTTGAACGAGAGGATGCTCGGGTGGAAGCGCCATGAAAGTGACACCATAGATGGTGTCCGGGCGGGTGGTAAATACGCTGATCTTCTCATCTGTGCCTTCTAAAATGAAGTCGATAGATGCGCCATGACTCCTGCCTATCCAGTGTTCCTGCATGGCGATAACGCGCTCCGGCCAATCAATCAGCGGTGAGAAATCAAGCAATTCATCGGCATAATTCGTGATCCTGAAATACCACTGTTCCAGCTCTTTTTGGCTCACATCATTGCCGCAACGCCAGCATGCGCCGTCTTCCACTTGCTCGTTTGCCAAGACGGTGAAGCAATCTTCACACCAATTTTGGAAGCTTTTGCGGCGATAAACCAAGCCCTTTTCATACATCTTTTTGAATATGTATTGTCCCCAACGGTAATAATTTGGGCGACAGGTGCTCAGCTCACGTTCCCAATCAAAACTAAAGCCCATGCTATCGAATTGTTTGCGCATATCGCGGATATTCTCTTCCGTAGTGATGCGCGGATGGGAGTTATTTTGAATGGCATAATTCTCTGCCGGCATACCGAAAGCATCATAGCCCATGGGCTGCATAACGTTATAGCCTTCCATGAGTTTGATGCGCGCGATGGCATCGCCTATGGCATAATTTGAAGCATGCCCAATGTGGAGAGCTCCCGAAGGATAGGGAAACATAGACAAGACATAATACTTAGGCTTGTCTGAAAAGTCTTTCGCGTTAGCAATCCGGCGTTCTTGCCAGATCTTTTGCCATTTTTGTTCAATATCTTTAAAGTGATAATCCATTTTCTCTCCATGCGTTTACAGCGCATTTATACTGTTTTTATTATTATCTGTCAATATCATGAAAGCCGCTGCTTTTGTCAATGAGAAATCATAGGCAGTAAAATAAGTGCTTTTATTTGGATGTAAAGAGTGTGGATTTATTGGGAAAGAATTTCGCTTCATGGCTATTATTTCTCTTGAAAATAGACCGTAGCTAAAGGCATGCGTTATCGTGTCTTACCTATAGGTTTCAGCTCATCGTTTGCCTATGATGTGGTCATGGTGATGACCACATCATGACCAGAGCCCAGTAGGGAAGCGGTGTTGAAGGGGCTCGATTTTATAAGAAAAAGAGGAGCTGCACGGGCAACTCCTCTTATATTTCTATGCTCTTTGCTTGGGTTTTTAGCCTTTAGCTCTGAGCTCTTAGCTAAGTTATTCCATGAGCATCATCTTGCGGGTCTTCACGTAATCTCCCGCTCTTAGGCGATAGAAATAGATTCCGCTGCTGAGCTTATTACCTCTATTATCACGTGCGCTGAAGACCACATTATGCTTTCCGGCTGTCTGCTCGCTATTTACCAAAGTTTTTACCAATTGACCTTTGAGGTTATAGATATTTAGGCGAACCTCGGCGGGTTCTTTGAGATCATAGCTGATAGTAGTTTCAGGATTGAATGGATTGGGATAATTTGAGTGCAGCGCCGTGGCAGCGATCTCGATTACATCTTCGGTGCTAACAGGTCGGAGCGAAAAGTTCAACCTAAAATATTCTCCTGCCGTAATATGCAAGTTTTCTATGTTGATAGTATTATAATCTTCGTGATAAACAGTGATATTATAGGTTCCTTCGGGAAGGAAGAGATTGTAAGTGCCGTCGGCTGCCGAGATTGCTCTATATTCTCCGTCTATGTCGATGATAACATCTTGTAAGATCTGATAATGATAAATGTAGTTGACCAGACCGTAGAGCTTGCCCATCACGTTTCCTTTTTCAATAGTATTTGAGAAAATCGGTTCCGAGATGATATCCGCCGAGTAGTTAGCTTTTACCGCCCAGAGATATAGTCCGGGACTGAGATCATCCCAAGCTGTATCTTCAAAGGAAGTCTCGGTGGTGTTATCAGTTAGAAGAACCCAGTTTTGCTTAAGTAATTCCTGTCCACTTTTGAGCCTATACACTCTATAGCCCAAGAGCGCTCTACTTTCATTGGAGTCAGACTTTTGCGCAAGCTTGAAATTGACCTTGTTTTTAGTAGTACCATAGGCATCAGGGTTTGACACATCCCAACTGATATGCACGGAGCTTTCATAGATATTTAGCTCTGCCAAGACCTGTGTCGGCGTGTAAGCCACTTCACCCATGGTGATAGTTCCCATATCATAATCTTGCAGATCAAGATTGATTGTGCCCATCTGTGGAGTATATCCCGCTGCTGTGATAGTGTATGTATATTCATTTTGAGCATATACGCTGGAATCGATGATGAATTCACCCGAAGCATTTGTGATTGCGTTATATTCCATGCAGCCGCTAAGCGTGATCTCTGCGCCGGAGAGTCCCTCCGCTGTATCGCTGGCAATGACGGTTCCCGTGATGGATACCAAGGGTGATTCTTCCAAGAATATCTCCTGCTCGTAGGTGACATCTTCTTCTACTGCTATTTGCATAGATTGATTGAGATGGTCATAGCGGGAAAATTTAAGTGTGTGATCGCCTGTCCAAACATTATTGAGAGTGAAAAAGCCATCTTCATCGGAGGTGGTATGCCTATCTTCATCAAGCGCTATCGATACTTCAGAAAGTGGAATACCGGCTGTATTATAGATATGGCCTTGAATGTGTCCTGCTCTGCCGAGGATGCCTTCTAAGGTGATCATGGGACATCTATTTCCCAAGATACCCCCATACATATCGGCGGGGTCAAGATGATAAAAATCACTGTAATCGGCACGGTTTCTCGTGCTATTTTCCCGGGCATTAAAGCTCCTGAATGCTACCCGGGTCGAGACTCGTTGATACACAGGTTTGTGGAACAGTAGAACTAAGTTTTCATCCTGTGCAAAGATGAAGTTCTGCAGGAAGTCTATACTGATAATGTTTTCTCCGGCGGGGAAATCAACAACTCCATCAAAGACTAAGGTCATATCATCCGATGATATCCAGCCATCAGAGAGATCAGATAGTGGAGTGCTTGCCATCCAGATTCTCACCGGTTTATCATTTAGGTCTTCGCTAAAGTAATTATAGAGCTTGATTCCGGTGAACATGCCAGAGAAATTATCTAATTCATCGTTGGAAAATATGACTTGGAACACAGAGTTATCAATAGAGAAGTCAAAAGGCACGCGATTTGAATACAAATGCTCACCGATGGTCATAGCGCTTACACCGGTTCCGACGATGTCGATGCCGCGTGAGTCCCTGTTTTTTTTGCTATGATTTGTGATGGCGAGCCCCAATCCTGCTTTATTTGTAAGAACAAAGCTGTTGTTTTGGTCGTCGATGACGATGATATTTGCTTCCATTATTCCCGTCAAATCGGGCTCAAAGGTGATGCCTAATGTGGTATATTCATCGCTTCTCAGCAGTATTGGTAAGATGGGCATCTCAGTGATGGTAAAAGCATCGCTTCCGCTTAGAGTAATGGAATTGATTAAGAGATTGTCGCCACCGGAATTGATGATGTAGAAATCTTTACTTTTGCTATCGCCGAGGGCAACATAGCCAAAGTCCCATTGGGAATCGCTGAGGTAAAACTCTGGAGTCCCTGATACGCTGAAATCTTGGATGGTCTGCTCGTTTTCCTCGATCACAATGGTGTGGCTCACGGATGTATAGCAGTTTTTGCTTGCCGTGAGTGTATGTGTGCCTGCATAAATATAGGGGAAGTGATAGACCCCATCTTGATTTGTGGTAGTTTTGAAAACCGTATCTTCCAAGGTGATAAGCATATTGGGCACGGGGTATCCGTTTTCCATCACCGTTCCTGTGAGGCTTCCCATGCCATCTGTTTCCATGTAAAAGCGGGTGTTTGATCTCTTTTCAAACAGTGTTCCGGATGTAGCGTATTCTCCTTCATCATATTTGCTTTGGAAGTGAAGCGAGCTGTCAAATGTGGTGGAAGAGCAGTAAACAAGAGGGTTAGATGTTGGTTCATTGTGAAAGTTGGCAGTGACGATATCTACCAAGATATTATCTGTGCCGTTCCACATAAATGGTCTTGTGAAATAGTGTGTGTTCCAGCCGATTGTAGGCATGAGATTTACGGCGCTGAAAAGCTCTATATAGTCTCCGGATTCAAATTCTTCAGAGAGTGTTGTTTGAGTGGTATGCTTGAGCCGGATGCGATAGTTTGTCATGGGCAAAGCATCATTGATATCAAGAACATTGAAGGCAATAGCACTTATGAGTCCGAGGGCATCTATTCTCTCTGTGATTTCATCCGCTTTATAGAGGAATTGCTGACGGGATGAACGGTGGTGAGTTCCATAAGGCGTGGGGCCATAATCGCTGTAGCTCGCAATCGTGCCTTCGCCTATTTGGATAACCTGATATTCTGCTTCCATTACTTCTATTGCCAAGGGTGGGGTATTGTTGTTATTTAGATTTTCATCTTGGCTAAAAGAGATATTTCCGTAAATAATAGCTTCTCCCGGGGTGGTGGGAGTCCAGGAAAACTCTATATCAGCATACTCTAAGGGTTGCAGGGTTATGCCATCTATGGTGTCTATGATAAGCGGCTGATCGTTGTCTCTTTGCATCATCAGATTCACTTGATATCCGCTCACGGACTCCGGAGAAAGATTACGGATTCTAAGCGTGTAATTATAGCCGGTATCAATGCTTGGCAGTTTGTTTCCTGCTATGGAGACGGCAGCGATATCCATGAAGTTCCGTTCGTGCATAGAGATTATCATATTTGGTCTATTTGTGGATGACTCGCCTGTTGTGGCATAAGCGGAGTTGGCACTGTTCGCTTGCCAGCGCAGGGTGCAATTGTGTGGATAATTAGTATAGTAGGTGCTGGAGTTATGTGATGCAGAAGTGCGAAAACTCACGATTATATCCACAAGTATGTTCGAGACTCCGTTCCAATCGAAAGGGGTCTGGAAAATGTGGGTGTTCCATCCTTCATGGGGTATGAGCGTATGGGCATAGAAAACTTCGGTATAGTCGCCCAATTCAAATATGGTATCCAACTCATCTTGGTTAGTGTGTTTGAACCTTATCCGATAGTTATTCATTGTGCTGATATCATTTAAGGAAGCTACATTAAAGGCGATAGATTCGATGACTCCGGAGCCGCCGTTTTGGGCATGAAGCTCGTCAGCTTTGATGAGATATTGCTCTCGGAATGATCTGTAATGAGTTCCATAGGGTGCAGGATTTCCGGTCTCCGAGTTTAGTTCTGTGCCATCGCCAAGCTCTGCAAAGAACAAGTTTTGATGTGTTACAACATTTGCGGAAAGATCAACTATGTGGTCATCATCGGCAAAGTTAATCACAAAGTTTGCGCTGATATTACCTAACTGATTTGCAGTTACATACAGCGGTATCGTCTTACTGTGATCGGTGAAAATAGTGAGAGGGAAGACACTCTCGTCATAGCTGAACATATCGGCATGAGCACCGGTGAAAGAGACGTCATCCTCGGAAAGAACAAGGGTTCCCACTCCAATGTTGCTGAGCGTGAGGTTAATGGGGCCGGTCTCTATGCCGTTAAACACCGTGCCGAAATCTATGCTTTGAGGGCTCACCGAGAGCTGAGGATTGATGGTTATATCGCCTAAGACCAGCCTTAGATTTGGACGAGAAGAGCTTAAATATCCCGTTGTGCCCGGTGGTATGACTTGATTTCGCCAATAGCAATGAGAGTTTGTATTACCCGGTGTATAGCGGAAATATGGATAATTATATGCTCCGCTACCGCCATGGTTCGTTTCCACTGCAACGAGCAGGTTTTCACCAGAATAAGCAATAGGTGTATCGAGATCAAACATGTGCCAGCCGATAGAGTTAAATGCTTGGTTTCCCCTGCTTACAAGGGTCAATCCTTGGGTAATATTTGCAAAATATCCGTCCGGATGTCCGCCGGATATCTCATTGAAATGAGTAGGTCCGATATAGATCTTATATGGTGCGGTTTGATCGTATGGGTGTGAGCAATACCAGCCTATGCTTTCTATCATTCCCACAGTGCCTATGTCTTCCATTGTATAGATAGTTGCAGAACGTCCATATCCCCAGCTCATATCAAAGGGTTGAGGCTGGTGATTTGTTCCGTCTCCGATCTCTACTGTACCCGCGGGTATTATACTTGCGCTAAGCGAGACATAGTGAGATTCGTCTGCATAGAAGATGGTGAGAGTTGATCTGAGTGCTCCGAGAGTGCTGGTTGCTACACTAACGGGGATTTGCACGCTTTCACCTATTTCGAGAGCTGCGGGAAGGTTTGAGGTATCAAAAGAAAAGAGATCGGCATCGGGACCTGATATAGAGATATTGCCTTCGCTGAGATTCAGCGTTTCTTGGCCGCAATTAGTGGCCTGGATAATGAGCGGTTCAACTGCCTCACCGGCATGCATTTCACCAAAATCTAAAGCTGTGGGATAAGTCGTGAGCAGAGGAGAAGTTGATTGAACGGCATGTATCTGTAAATAGGGTCTGATATAATCAAGACTGCCATTGCCAGTGGGAAAAGCTGAGGAGCTAAATTTATGAGCTGTAGCATAGTCTGCTACATGATCGTTTCTGAAAAAGAAAGACCCCGTATATGACACACCATGATTATTCAACCAAACAATCTCTATGTTGCTAAGTCCATCCCAGATAAAAGGCATGGAAAACATGAAAGTGTTCCATTCACCACCTTGGAAAGTGACATCTCCGCTATATGCCAAGCTATAGTCTTCGGTATTGGGGCAGCTATTGTTTTGCACCACGAGATCAGTATTGCGGAGATATATTTCTTGGTTTATGAAAGTTTTGATTGGAAAGTCACCTGCAGGATAAAAGCCAATGGCTGTGATGGCCGCCACTCCGTTTAACCCCGCTGTTTGTATGTCTGCAGCGTTAATAAGAGACTTGCTCCAACTATAGGCCATCATTGTGTTTAGTGGGACGGCAGTGTTGTATGTATTATCGCCGCCAAGGGTATAGATTTCTGCAAAAGATAAAGCTGTGATCAAGAGCAGCAATGCTATCAGCAGAGTTTTTTTGAAGCTGACTCTTGGTGAAAAGCAAGCAGTCTGCCTATTCTTGTTTATTGTTTGTAGGCTTTCTTTGGGTAGATATAGTGTCTCGGCAGGGGCGTTTGTCTCTGCGTTCGTAAGCGGTGCGAGCATGGTTTGCATGGCTATCTCCTGTGGATGTAAATTCCAACATCTTTCTGTAAGGTTTTGCGTGAACATCGTTATGATCTTTGCCATATCATTTTCAATTGACGATCAATGAACACGTTATTAATCGGCACTGTTTTCCGGTCAAGTGTTTTCAAATTTTTTAATCGTGCTTGCCATAGAAGTGTAAATGGCAACGCTGTCGAATTCATTTTTTAAATTTCCTTCTTTCTTATATATGCTTTCTAAATCATTTGAAAGATTAAATGCTTTTGCTTTCTCTACCTCATACTCGCTTTTTTTCTTATTATAAAGTTGGGCAAAGGCATCATTTGGAGGCAAAGCTTGAAATCTTTTCACATTGCCCGGGATCATAAAACACATTCCCTTGTCCATTAGTGATGAAAGAATACTATATACTCTGCCTCGAGGCACACCGGAAATGGTGCCTATCTCGGTTGCGCTTAATTTTTTCCCAGGAATTAAAGCTGCATATACACTTGCTTCATATTCAGAGAAGCCGACATCAAGTAGTCTTTCTATAATGTTCATAACCATCTCGTTAATTGTTGTCTCTTACAGTTGCACAAAAATCCTGGCGGAGGTATTTGTCAAGAAAAAAGTTGTTTTTTTACATCTATCCATTTTTCAAACATGATATTATCATCTGTTTTCCTCCAACCTACTTGCACCGAACTTCAATGTTTTATACCTTCTTGGGTGAGCAAAACAATAGTTTAAGGCAGTATTGTTCCTATAATACACAAAGCCACATACTTGCTTCCACTTGCCATTGATATATTCCATCAAGTTTACATAACATTTTCTGACTCAAAAAAATCTTCACCTTTCTTTTATCATCAGAATGTGTAGGCGTGCAAAGCTTTAAATGCCTTTTTAAAAACTGACTATTTTCAAGATGAAAAACAAATCGCGTTTTTGGTCATGATTTTGAGTTTTGGGCTCCTATATAAAAGTAGAGGGTGTCGTTCATCAAAAAGATAATTGAAGATTTAAGATAATCGGCTTTCTTCCTGATCAGTCGGAGCGGTTGTCTTAGTTCACAAATCGATGGTGCGGGCGGCATTTCTCTATAGTTCTTTTATAAGTGTATTTTGTGTTATTTTGTGAAAAATTAAGGCAGAATGTGGAAAGCCTTTAGGCGAAGCTGTGGGCATATGTGGTGAAAGAAATAAGAGGAGCTGCTTGGGGCAACTCCTCTTATATTTCTTAGCTCTTTGCCTTGGACTCTTAGTCCTTAGCTCTGAGCTCTTGGTTTATTTATTCCATGAGCATCATCTTGCGGGTCTTCACGTAATCTCCTGCGCGGAGGCGGTAGAAGTATAAGCCGCTACTGAGCTTATTGCCTTTATCATCGCGCGCGGTAAAGACAACGTTGTATCTGCCAGATGCTTGCTCATTGTTTACAAGGGTTTTCACCAATTGCCCTTTGAGGTTAAAGACGTCCAGGCGAACCTGAGTGGCATCTTTAATATCATAGCTGATGGTGGTTTCAGGATTGAAGGGGTTGGGATAGTTGGAATTCAGCGCTGTCACTGTAATCTCTACCACGTCTTCATTGCTGGTGGGTTCCATGATGAAATTCAAGGTGGTGTTTTCATCACGAACTACGACCACGTTCTCGTGGCTGAGTTCAGTGTATTCATCATGAGATGCCGTTACTGTATAGGTTCCTGCCGGCAGCGAGATATTATAGAATCCGTTTGCCGTAGTGGTTGCGGTGAATTGATCACCTGCTGTAATAGTGGCACCTGCTATGGCTTGATTGCCTTCGGAGCTGCGCACAAAGCCGGAGATAGTGCCGTTGGTGAGTTCTTTAACAATAGTATTGGAGAATACGGGCACGGATATCACATCAGAGGTGTAAACCGCTCTGACTGCCCAGAGATATTCACCCTGAGCGAGAGTGTTCCAGTTTGTATCCTCAAAGCCGGTTTCGGTGAGCATCTCATCTGTGATAAGCACCCAGTTGTTTTCGGCGCCTTCGTGTCCGCTTCTGAGTCTCCATACCTTGTAGCCTACCAGCGCTCTATTTGGAGCGGTGGGGGCTTTGAGAGCAAGCTTTGTATTGGTTTCGTCTATGCTGATGCCGCGAGTGGTATTGATGGCATTCCTGGCGTCTCTTGCGGAGATAGCCGAGCCGAATGTAGCAAGCGGGCTGAGCTGCTCTGTGCGCACGAAGTTACCTATATAGACGTTATCGATATACCAGTT
>DUNQ01000147.1 GCA_012839325.1 Candidatus Cloacimonadota bacterium | reverse complement strand
ATAGAGCTATCGAACTCAGAGACATCCGCAAGAAAGAGCTTTGCGAAATCATCAAAGATGAAGCAATCTGCAAAGCATTCCCGGATGCAGTTCACTTTGAAATCACCAAAGACGAATATGCAGATTTTGCCGCTAAAGTCGGAGTTCTGAGTACTGAGAATGAAGACGTCCGCAGCCTGCGCGAAACCATCACTTACGGACTCAAAGGCATAGGCGCCTATGGCGATCACGCTGCAATCCTCGGCTTCCAGGATGACGATGTAAACAAATTCATCATGGAAGGTCTTGCCGCTACAATCGACGATAGCCTCAGTGCAGACGAACTCGTGGCAATGGTGCTCAAAACCGGTGAACACGGCGTGAAAGTCATGGCAAAACTCGATGAAGCTCACACCACCACCTACGGTAATCCCGAGCCCACCCACGTCAATATCGGAGTAGGAAAGAGACCCGGCATCCTCGTTTCAGGTCATGATATGAAAGACTTTGAAGAGCTGCTCATCCAAACCGAAGGCAAGGGAATAGACATCTACACCCATGGTGAAATGCTTCCCGCAAACTACTACCCCGCATTCAAAAAGTATGACCATTTCCATGGCAATTACGGCTCATCTTGGTGGCATCAGCTTGACGAATTTGAAAGCTTCAACGGCCCCATCCTCATGACCACAAACTGCATCGTTCCCCTGCGTGAAAGAAACACCTATCTCGATCGCTTCTATACCACGGGAATGGCTGGATATCCCGGCGCTGTGCACATTGAAGCTCGCGAAGAAGGCAAGCAAAAAGACTTCAGCCCCATCATCGAACGCGCACTGAAATGCAAGCCGCCCACAGAAATCGAAACCGGTGAAATCGTCGGTGGATTTGGACACGCAACCGTGCTCAGCCTCGCAGACAAAGTAATCGAAGCAGTCAAATCCGGCGCTATCAAACGCTTTGTAGTGATGGCAGGTTGCGACGGACGCCAGCCCGCACGTGAATATTTCACCGAAGTGGCAAAAAAGCTTCCGCAAGACACCATCATCCTCACTGCCGGCTGCGCTAAATATCGCTATATCAAACTCGATCTCGGCGATATCGGCGGCATCCCGCGCATCCTCGACGCAGGCCAGTGCAACGACTCCTATTCACTTGCAGTAATCGCGCTTGCACTCAAAGAAGCCTTCGAACTCGAAGATATCAACGACCTCCCCATCTCCTTCGACTTGGGCTGGTATGAACAAAAAGCAGTGACGGTCTTGCTCGCACTGCTCTACCTTGGCTTCAAAAATATCATGGTCGGACCCACAATTCCCGGATTCCTTTCCCCGAATGTGGCTCAGGTTATCATCGATACATTTGGACTCAAACTCATCAGTAACCCGGATGACGATATCGCCGCCATGATGGGTAGCTGATAGTCTAACATCCGATATAATAGATAAGGCAGGAAGTTGATTCCTGCCTTTTTTTGTTTTGGGTTGTTTTATTCAATAAACAGGCTATAAACCTTTATCATCTAACCATTTTTGAGCTCTTGCTTTTATTGACTCTACCTTGCCTGGTTGAAATAAAAATTGTTTCTCTGTCTCGTTTCTCAACTCTAGCAAGGTTTTCGATAAATCACTTTCACTAAGACCAATTGTTGTAGCAAGAGTAAACCAAAAATATGCATCCTCATAGTTCTGTATCACTCCATCACCCAGATTGTACATTACACCGAGAGAACTCTGAGCCTTTGCATTTCCCTGTTCAGCAGATTTGTGAAACCATCTTGCTGCTTCGCGTCTATTTTGTTCGACGCCTTTACCATAATAGTATATATACGCTAAGCTGTATTGGGCATCAGCGTTTCCCTGTTCAGCAGATTTACGAAACCATTTTACAGCTTCAGTATTGCTTTGTTTGACACCTTTACCGTCTTGGTACATAAATGCTAAGCTGTATTGGGCATCAGCATCTCCCTGTTCAGCAGACTTACGATACCATTTTACAGCTTCAGTGTAATTTTGCGTAACACCTTTACCGTCTTGGTACATAAGTGCTAAGCCATATTGGGCATCAGCATCTCCCTGTTCAGCAGACTCACGAAACCATTTTACAGCTTCAGTATTGCTTTGTGAGACGCCTTTACCGTCTTGGTACATAAGTGCTAAACTGAATTGGGCATTAGCATCTCCCTGTTCAGCAGACTTACGATACCATTTTACAGCTTCAGTGTAGCTTTGTTTGACGCCCTTACCATAATTATAACAAAAGCCAACTAGACTTTGAGCTACTGCGTCGCCGCTATTTGCAGCTTCTAACAATTCTTGAAATCTCTGAGTTTCTGCAAATAAAGCTCCCGAAAGCATACTGAACACATAGAACAGTATCGAAATAAAGATAATCCTTCTTTTCATTTCAACCTCCGTAATAATTCATTTTTCATCTACTACACTCTGACAATTCTTTCGATATTTGTCAAGCGTTTTTTAACTTGTTTCCATGCAATTGCGCTGTTGTATTTGGTTGAAATCTAAGTCTTTTATCTTTTCACAAGACAACCACTCTATCATAATTCTTTGATATCAGCCTTTTTCATGGCAGGGCAGTAAAACCTAATTCTATGTTATTCAGTCTTTTCTAACACAATGTTTAGTCTAACCCACGATCTTCCATCCATTGTGTTGCTTGTTTTTGTATGTTTGTTCTTTGAGCGGGAGACAGCTCTTGTTCAATTAAATCTCTAGCATTTTTAGATAATTCCGCTACATCGCCTGCGGCATTAGCTGCAGCAAGTAAAGCCCAGAAATATGCATGTTCAATATTCTTTTCGACACCTTCACCATTATAGTACATAACCCATAAGAAGAATTGGGCATTAACATCCCCCTGTTCTGCTGCCTTGCGAAACCATTTTAATGCCTTTATATAGTTTTTTACAACACCTTCTCCTTTTTTAAACATAAGCCCTAAGTTGCATTGGGCTTTAGCAAACCCCAGTTCTGCTACCTTACGATACAGCTTAAAAGCTTCTGCGTAGCTTTGCGCAACACCATCACCATTATAGTACATGTGCGCTAAGTTGTATTGGGCATTAGCATCTCCCTGTTCTGCTGCCTTACGATACCATTTTAAAGCTTCTGCGTAGCTTTGCGCGACACCTTCACCATTTTCGTACATAAGCCCTAAGCTGTATTGGGCATCAGCATCTCCCTGTTCTGCCGCCTTACGATACCATTTTAAAGCTTCTGCGTAGCTTCGCACGACGCCATCACCATTTTCGTACATAAGCCCTAAGTTGTGTTGGGCATTAACATTTCCCTGTTCTGCCGCCTTACGATACCACTTAAAAGCTTCTGCGTAGCTTTGCGCGACGCCTTCACCATCACCGTACATAACCCCTAAGTTGTGTTGGGCATTAGCATTTCCCTGTTCTGCCGCCTTACGATACCACTTAAAAGCTTCTGCGTAGCT
>DUNQ01000046.1 GCA_012839325.1 Candidatus Cloacimonadota bacterium | reverse complement strand
GATTCCGCTATAGACCATGGGTTTTGGCTCGAGGAAACCGGGCAGAGCGCTCTCACAACCATCCTTCGCATAGGTGACGGTATCGCCCACGCGCGCGTCTGCGACGTCTTTGATATTGGCGATGATATAGCCCGCCTCGCCTGTTTTTAGCTCTTCCTGAGGCTCAAATTTCAGTCCCAAATAGCCTATTTCTTCGATATCATACTCACGATTTGTGCTGAAAAGCTTGATTCTATCGCCTTTTTTGAGGTTTCCGCTAAAGATTCTGACCATGATCACCACTCCGCGATATTGATCGAAAAAGGAGTCGAAGATAAGGGCTTGGGTGGGAGCATCTACCTCGCCCTTTGGAGGCGGAAGCTGGCGGATGATTCTATTTAGGAGGTCATCCACGCCCTCGCCTGTCTTAGCGCTGATCTTGGCGATCTCGCTCTCATCGCTGCCCAGAATCTCCTCGATCTCGTGCACGGCATATTCCACATCCGCTTTGGGAAGGTCGATTTTATTCACCGTGGGAAGGATCTCTAAGTTATTATCTAACGCCATATAGAGATTGCTCATGGTCTGCGCTTCCACGCCTTGCGAGGCATCCACGAGCAGGACTGCGCCTTCACAGGAAGCCAAAGCGCGGGACACTTCATAAGAGAAGTCCACATGGCCGGGGGTATCGATGAGATTTAGTATATATTTTTGACCCTCATAGGTGTGGGTCATGCGCACAGCGCGGGATTTGATCGTTATGCCTTTCTCGCGCTCCAGTTCCATATTGTCTAAATACTGAGAGTGCTCGACTCCGGCCTCCACCATGTTTGTCGCTTCCAAAAAGCGATCTGCGAGGGTGGATTTTCCATGGTCGATATGCGCGATAATGCAGAAGTTTCGAATGTATTTTTGCTCCATTTCCTGTCCTTATATTGAGGTGTAAACATCTCTATTTACACTGTTTATATGCAGCTTCTTAACTGATTATAAGATAGCTAATGTTGACATGATTTATATTGGGCTCTATCTGTCAAGCAATTGCTGATATTTTTATTCTAATTATTTGCCTTTTTGCGAGCTTTTCACTGTTTCTTTTTCTGGAATGATGCTAAATCACTGCTTCCCTATTGATTACAGCTCAGCTTCCGCCTATGATGTGCTCATGGCTATGACCATATCATGACCACATCATGAGCAGAATCCCATAAGGAAGCCATGAAAAAAGATGGATTTTCGGGCAAAAAAATCGTTTTCACGAATAAACTATTGATATGGAACAAAACTTGTATCATATTAAATACAGACTATCTTAACTCTTATGAGGTTAAAAAAATAAATGATTGAGATCAATGGTTCTGCTGAGGCTTTGCTCTTTGATAAGGCAAATTACTTTGAAAAGAAAGGGCGCTTCCCGCGTTTGGTGATCACCGAGCGCAGCTGTCGTGGCGCGATGTTCCGTCTGTTTTTCACGAAAATTGAGGCGGAAGATCAGGCGCTTGACGCCGGCAGGAAAAAGATTTATGTTGCGCCAAATGTGGTCTCAGAATTTAATGGCTTCGTGATCAGCACAGAGCGTTTCTTCTTTGCGAGGCGATTTTTGATAATGCCCAAGAAGCAAAGCTATGACTGCGATTGCGACTCTAAATGTGATAATAATAAATAAGATATAAAAAAGGATGCTTCTATGAGAAAGCAAGTACTGTTTGTTCTGATGGCAATGCTTTTCGGACTGCTTTTTGCAGCGCCGCACAGCTATTTGCCGATGCAGGTGACTCAACCGGACGGCACGGAGATAGAGATCTATGCTTCCGGCGATGAATTTCATAATTGGTTACACGATCAAGATAATTATACAATAGTTCGCGATGATGAGGGCTGGTATGTCTATGCCATGCAGGATGGGGAAGATGTGGCGCCCACCTCGATTCGCGCAGGGATGGAGTCCGCTGTGCGCAGTGCGCTCACCCCCGGCATCAATCTCTCAAATAGATTGGTGGAAGAAAAGTATGACAGACTCAGCCACATGCGAGATTATTCCAATGGCAGAATACCGCATTCGGGATTGATAAACAACCTTGTGGTCTTTATCAAATTCGCGGATAGTCCTGATTTCAATCGTCCCTTAAGTTATTATGCCGATATGTTTAACGATAACGAGCCGAATGCGAACTCCATGCGCAACTATTTTGATGCTGCATCCTATGGAGCCCTGGACGTGGAATCTTACTTTTATCCCATCCCAAATGGCGATGTGATAGTCACTTATGTGGATAGTAAACCGCGTGCATATTATCAGCCTCAATCAACTTCAAACCCTGATGGATACAATCCAAACAGCTCTTGGGAAAGAACTTATCGTGAGCATACTCTCTTGGCGAATGCCTGCGACTTTATAGAAGATCAGATCCCTACAACGCTGGTAATCGACGGTGATAAAGACGGTTATGTGGATAACGTTTGCTTCATCATTCAGGGGCAGCCCGATGGCTGGGCGGAATTGCTCTGGCCTCATCGCTGGGTGCTCTATGATAGTTATGCATATATCCATGGCGCAAGGGTTTGGGACTTTAATTTCCAATTGGAAACTTCGCTTGATTCCAGCGGTGCCAGCGTGCTTTCGCATGAGATGTTCCACTCCTTGGGTGCGCCGGATCTCTATCGCTATAACGATAGCACAATCAGCCCCATAGGCTCTTGGGACCTGATGTCCGGCAATACCAATCCGCCGCAACACATGAGCGCGTGGATGAAATATAAATATGGTCAGTGGGTTTTTGCTCCGCCGATAATCACCGAGTCCGGAACATATAGTATCTATCCCGTTGCAAGCCATGGATATGATAATGCCTATCGCGTGGAATCTTGGAAAAGTGGAGAATATTTTGTAATCGAATATCGCAGAGCGCATGGCATTTATGACGGCAATATTCCCGGTCAAGGACTCTTGGTCTATCGCCTCTTGCCCAACGTGGGCGGTAATGCGGATGGCCCGCCCGATGAGCTCTATATCTATAGGCCCGGCGGAGTGGATAATTATACCAATGGAACGCTTTCGCGGGCTGCTTTCTCGCCGGGAAGCAGTAGGCGGAAAATG
>DUNQ01000008.1 GCA_012839325.1 Candidatus Cloacimonadota bacterium | reverse complement strand
CTCAAATTGATCCTGGATATTCCTGAAGATTTCCCACGCTACGCCATGGTAGACCCCTTGCGCGTGTATCAGATACTCTCAAACCTCTTGTCAAACGCCGTCAAATTTACCGAAAAAGGCGAGGTGGAAATAGCTGTAAACTGCGCTATTGAGAAAGATAAGGACTTCTGCCAGATAGGCTTTAAGGTGCGAGATACCGGACCGGGAATCAGGAAAGATGAGCAGGAGAAGATATTCAAAGAGTTTTCGCAACTAAACGGCTCGGAATCGATCAAGCATGGCGGAACGGGCTTAGGACTCGTGATTGCCAGCAGTTTGGCAAAGCTGATGAACAGCAGAATAGAACTGGAAAGCAGCTTGGGTAAAGGCTCTGTATTTAGCTTTTCAATTCCGGCTAAAGTAGAACATGTCCAAGATGATAAACCCTTTGAACTAAGACAGATAAAGCGTGCCCTCTTGGTATATGAAAACCAAGAAAGCGCCAATAAGCTAAAGCAAATGTTAGCCGGTTGGAGGGTCAAGAGCGATATCTTGAATCAGTCCTCCGCCGTGATCAAACACATCAAAAACCATCCTCCTTACGACGTGATCCTGATCGACAATGAGATGAGCGTTTTAAGCGGCTTGGAGACCATTAAGGAGTTGCGGGAAGTATTGCCATTCAGCCTCGCATCACGCCCCATCATCTTGATGATAGAGCCCGAAAAAGCAAATCATATAGCCATTGAAGCACATAGGCTAAATATCCGCTACACAATAACTAAGCCCATTGCAGCACCCGAGCTCTTAGAGTTCTTAAAGATGCTGGAAGATAAAAGTTCTGACGCGCTTATCGAAGCAGCATCAAGCCACTTTATGGACAAATATTCCGCGCCCAAGCTTGGCTTCAAGCCCAAAATCCTCATCGCCGAGGACAATGAAATCAGCCTCAATCTGCTCAAAGAGATCTTCGCAAGACAGCTCCCGAGCGCAGATATTTTCACCGCCGAAGATGGCAAACAGGCGCTACAAAGCTTCAAAAAACACGATCCGGACATCATTCTCATGGACGTGCAAATGCCTGTTATGGATGGAATCAGCGCAACAAAAGAGATCAGAAAGCTCTCTGAGGTTCCCATCATCGCGGTCTCCGTGGATTCTTTTGAAGAAGAGAAAGAGATGTGTTTTGCTGCCGGTATGAACGGCTTTATCGCCAAGCCCGTGCGCTCAAGGGAATTGATTGACGAGATCTTGAAACACCTGATGAACTTGCAGGAAGAGCATGAGATTGAAGCAGATAGCGATGAGATCTTTGCGCATAACGAGCTCTTGAATACTCTGGATGACGACAAAGATGCGCTTATTGAGCTCATCAAGCTCAGCGAGAAAAGCATAGAAAAGAAAATCACAGAATTAAGACAAGCAATAAGTGCAGGCGAAGAAGACAATGCCTTAGCGCTTTTGCACAGCTTCAAAGGCTCGGCAAGCAACATGCGCTATAAAGGATTAGCCGAACACATCAGGCGCTTTGAACATGACTATTCTCTTTTGGAAAAAGACCAATTAGAACTGAGGCTCAAGCAGATAGAAGAGGAGTGGGAAAAGGCTTTGCAGCTTGCTTTACAGGTCAAACAGGGATAGGTAAAGAAAACAACACAGATAGAATATACTAAAGCAAATCATGCGATTTATAGCATTTAGCATGGCATAGCGCAAATCGCCACCCACATAGTCCCTACTGCTCTCTTATTGGATCCAGCCTATCTTCCGCTTATGATGTGCTCATGGTGATGAGCATATCATGACCACATCATCACCAGAACCCAGTAGGGGAGAGGGCTAACAGGGATCGATGAGCTTTCCCCATGAATACAGCTTAATGCGCTGATATGCATGCATTTATAAAAAAGCTTGGCAGCCTCATAAAAGACCGCCAAGCTCAATTTATATTCTGTGATATTTAAGCTTTCTTAAAAGAACTCACTCACTTGTCGCGCAGGTCTAACTTCCTGCTCTTAAAGCCGTAGCCCATCACATCATAGACATCAGTTAGCACCATGAATGCAGTGGGGTCGATCTCGCGCACCAAGTCTGTAAGCAGCGGAACCTGCCTGCGGTTCAGCACGCAAAAGATCACTTCAATATCTCTCTGATTGAAGCCGCTCTTACCATTTAGTATGGTGAGCCCCCTGTCTAAATGATCGAAAATTGCGCCCCGCACCTCATCCACGTGGTTCGTGATGATGTAAACCCCCTTGATATATGGCATTCCTTCCGATGCGATATCGGTGATGCGCGTGGTGATAAACATATTGATATATCCCCAAATGAGG
>DUNQ01000045.1 GCA_012839325.1 Candidatus Cloacimonadota bacterium | reverse complement strand
GGTTCCGGTGATGCTAACCTTATCCCCGGTTCTTCTAAGATTTTGCAGCCAACTTTCGGGATGGGCGCTAAAGCTGGCATTGAGCAGGTTAAAAAGCTCTGTCCAACAGTTTTTACCTTCAAGTTTGCCCACCACATTGCTGGTGATTGCCTTATATTTTGCAATCTCATTACTTAGTTCTTCCACCGCTGCATTCTGGGCTCTGAGCATGCTCAAAGAATAGTTTAACACCCTCATTTCCTGATCTATCTTACGCAGGCTCTTTTTCTTGCTGAGATCCTGCATAGTGCTATAGGTGACGAGGATAAAGATCAAGGAAAGCACGATGAATCCATGCCAGACCACGCGCAATTCCTTTTGGCCATCAATTATCTTATCGGGCAGGAAATTGCAGAAGCAGAAGTCCTGACGCCCATAGCTCAGCGCTTTGCAGGCAACTGCAAGCGGCAAGGCATATTGCGCCATGTCTTCTTCGGTGAAGGTGAGATCCGAGCTTCCAAGACCAAGATAAGGATATTTCAGAAGCTGAATTTCCTTGGCAATGCCTTGATCTTGCACATAATCGCGCAGCTCGTTACTTGCCCAATCACCGGCAAGCCACACTCCTTGCGGCTCTCCTAATTCGGCATTATCCAATGCAAGCGCCATTTTGGAATAGATCACATCGCTTTCCGGCTCCTCTTGGGGAACCTGCAAAGGCAAGGTAGAAATCCACTTGCCATCTTCAAAAACAAATATCTTGCGATAGTCCACTCCCAGATAGATGAAGAGATTGAGTCCCGGCTGCTCTCCCGTCATATAAAGAAAATAGTTCTTGAGGATGAGCTCGTTTGCATCGGCAAATTGGAAATACAGCTTCGTATTTACCTCTTTGCCATAGTTCATGATTTCATCGAGGAGCAGATTTGGTCCTGTATGTAGCCAATGCTGCATTCCTTGCGGGGTCTCTACTACACAGCTCTTCCAATCTCCCGCCTTTCTCTGGGCAGCAGTAAGCATGTTTTTGCGATAGCGCTTTATCTCGGACTTCTTAGTCTTCCCTACTTCGTCTCTTTCGATGCGATGTTGGTGGATATTTACAGAGATGACACCTTGTCCTAAAGGGAATTTAGAAAGCATTATATTCATCGGATTCACTTTGAGCGGCTCATGCGCGTCCTCTGAATCTTCAGAATCGGCATCCGGCATGCCAGAGGGAGGAGGCATGTCCATGTCCATCCCCGCTCCGCCGCCCATATCCATGCTAAAATCCATTCCCATGCTATCGCCCATGTTCATGTTGAAATCCATATCGGAGCCACCGCCCATGCCGGAGTCGAATCCGGAACCGGGGGCACCATCAAGATTGTCCATATCCAAAAGCATCGGGTCTGACGGGATGAAATCTGAATCAGGGTCAGCGGCAGAAGCTTCTGCTTCCTTATACCAATCCTTTTCTAAAACAATGGTATCCATACCCATCAAATAGGTGTCGGCGCCGTCTCGGGTGAGGTGCACAATGCGAATCGTGCGCCCGTCTTGGACGATGCCAAAAGCCTCTTTAGGGTTTTTCTTCATAAGTTTTTCCTTGCAGATCCTTTAGTGAACCGAAAGCAATTGTTGCATTCGTCTTTTATTGTTTGAATAGTTCATAGCCGTATATTGGTTGATTATCCCTCTTTGGAAGAGGTTTTTAAGATCTTGCTCCATGGTTATCATCCCCATCTTCTTGCCTTCTATCATCATCTGATAGATCTCGCCGATGTTTTTGTTGCGAATAGCGGCTTGAACGCTGCTATCCACGGAAAGTAGCTCTTTGGCGAGCGTGAGTTTGCCATCAACCGTGGGGACAAGCTTTTGGCTCATGCAAACCCGCAAGACATCGGCAAGGCGATTGCGAACCCGCTCTTGTGAATCCGGCGGGAACTCTGCCACGATGCGATGTATACTATCCAGTGCAGATGAGGTATGCAGGGTAGTAAAAGCCTTGTGTCCGCTATCGGTGATTTCCAGAACCGTGGCAATGGTCTGAGGATCGCGCATCTCGCCCACTACGATGATATCGGGATCCTGACGCAGCGCTTCGATGGCACCGTGTTCAAAGCTGAGCACGTCCACGCCTACCTCGCGATGGCGCACCAAACACTTCTTGGATTTGTGCACATATTCGATGGGTGAATCAATAGATACTATATGCGCTTCATTCTCGCGGTTGTTCATATCCAAGATGGCGTTCAGCGTGGTGGACTTTCCGCTGCCGGTGATGCCCGTCACGAGGATGAGTCCCGTCTTCTCATAGCGCAGGTTCATCCTGTTTGCGATCGTATCCGGGATGCCCAACTCTCCTATGGTAAAGAGAGTGTCGTTGATCCTTCTAAAGTTTGCGCCGAGTGAATTTCTATCGAAGAACGCGGTTCCGCGGAAGCGTACTTCTTTGCCGTCTATTTCAAAAGCCAAGGGAAAATCTATACTTTTCTGCATGAATAGGCGCTGTCTTTGATTCAGCGTGAGCCAGCTGAGGATGATGGCATTTGTATCAATATAGGAATAAGTGCCGAATTCTTCCATAGGCCTCTTTCTGCCAAAGATTCTCATCCATATCTTGCCGGCACAGCCCGGGGCTCCAAGATCAACGTCCGAAGCTTCCAATTCGCGAGCACGAACCAGGGCGCTCTGCAATTCATCCCGCGCTTCGGCTTCCCGCTCTTGGTGATGCGTGAGCCATTGGCTGATAATCTCACAGCTTTCCACTCCCTGATAGTTTACAGGGATGTCCATGCTGAGTGCGCGACTAAAGCTAAGTTTCATCTATCTCACTCATTCCTTTGAGTTTTTCTTTGCATTTACTAATTGGGCAACGCAACGCCTGTGCTTGAGGTGCATGCATTGCACTAAGTTCAACATAAAGCGATCTATCAAGCTCTTTTCGCAGCTTGAGAAAAACTCGATGAGCTGTTTGCGGCTGAAATGACGAACAATGCTATCTTCCTGAGCAATAAGATCGGTAAAGCTAGCCTTGGGAGATACAAAGGTTTCTTCTCCCCAAATATCGCCTTCTCTTAAGCATTCTATCTGTACATCCTGACAAAAAACGCCGACCTTGCCTTTATCTACAAAGATCATGCATCCTTCTTCTTTGTCTACTGGAATGCCCGATCCGCGGGGATATTCTCTTAGGACTCCATAGCTGAGCAGTCTCGTAGTCATATCCTGAGAAAAACCACGCAAGAGATAGTGCTGCAGACTTTTTTCTAAATCGGGGC
>DUNQ01000044.1 GCA_012839325.1 Candidatus Cloacimonadota bacterium | reverse complement strand
CCCAAGTCCATCATAAAGGAGATTTTATTGTGCAAATCGCTGATCATTTCACAGAGCTCATCCGTGAGGGGAGTCTTTTGCATGGATATTTGATAGTTCAGGATGCGATTGACTTCTTCCATGTAGTCGCCCAGCTTTTCGATATCGTTCACGGTGTGTAAAAGCGCGGGAATCCTGCGTGCCACACTCTCGTAATTCGTTCTCTCATTTAGCGCTACGAGATACAGCGTGATCTCTTTTTGCAGGTTGTCGATCGCCATTTCTATATTGGTGACGCGGATTTGTTTCTTATAATTTTTATCCTTAAAAGCCTCATAGCCCACGGTGAGCCCCAATTGCACCAGCCTCAGCATCTCCCTCATCTCTTTCAGCGACTGATTGATTGCCAGTTCGCTATTTGTAAGCATGTGATAGTTCAGATGCTTAGGCTCGCCCAAACTGATGGTATCTCCCTTATCTTCTTTGATGACAAAGGAGGCAAAGCGCGCCAAAAGCCCAGCAAATGGCAAAAGCATAATAGTATTGAATATATTGAAAAAAGAGTGCGAGTTTGCGATATGCCGTGCGATGTTTTCGCCTAAGAACACGTTCCCCGGTGTGATCTTATTTATGAAAACAGTATAAAAACCTTGATAGGTGAGAAAGCCGAATATCACAGTTCCAATGAGATTGAATAAGGTGTGCACCATAGCTACTCTGCGGGCTGTATAGTTTGAGCCTATGCTCGCCAGCCACGCTGTGATGGTTGTTCCTATATTATCTCCCAAAACCAGATAGATAGCACCTTCAAAGGGAATTAGGCCACCTTGAGCAAGAACAATCACGATTCCCACCGAGGCGGACGAACTTTGGATCAACATAGTAAAGATCAAGCCAGTAAGCACCCCCAAAAAGGGATTAGCGGCGATTTGGACCTTGAAATCACGAGCAAATTGCCATTCTCTAAGTGGAACAGCTGCATCCGACATCACTTTCAGCCCTATAAAAAGCAGACCGAAACCGATGATGATATGCCCCCATCTCTCCATGGTTCGGCTCTTTCTGAGTAGCAGCAAAAAGACACCTACGATGAGTGCGGCATAGGCATAATCCCCAACGTTGAAAGCGATGAGCTGAGCGGTGAGAGTGGTACCGATATTTGCACCCATGATTACGCCCACGGCTTGGTTTAGCGTCATGATGCCGGCATTGACCAATCCAATTAGCATTACAGTTGTTGCAGAAGAGCTTTGGACGAGCGCTGTCACCGTCATTCCCACAAACACTCCTTTAAGAGGAGTATCAGTGAGAATCTTGAGCACTCTGCGCATCTCACTACCCATAACGCTTTGGATATTTTCGGTCAGCTTATTCATTCCGTAGATGAAAAGCGCTAAACCGCCGAAAAAGTTTATTACCTGAAGTACACTCATTTTATCTTATATTCCTAAAATCCTTTGGATAGTTAAATGATTTAGACACAGCTAATTTGGTCAAGGTATATTTTTTGGATTGTGGGCATAAAGCTGTTTGATTTGAAAGTCTGTTTTGCTCTTACGCGAGTTAAAAAAAGGGAAGCCCGAATCAATTATCGGGCTTCATCTGGGGAAATAAAATTACTTCTTTGATTGAGTCATTTTCGGTGAGAAGCATGATCAATCTATCTATTCCGATGCCCAGGCCGCCCATCGGGGGCATGCCATATTCCAGGGCTTCCAAAAAGTCTTCGTCCACCACGTTTGCTTCGATATCGCCCATGGCTTTCAGCTTTGCCTGAGCTTCCAATCTCATGCGCTGATCCATGGGATCGTTGAGTTCGCTGAAAGCATTGGCAAATTCTCCGCCTGCCATAACCAGCTCAAAGCGATCTGCCAAGAGCGGATTATCCGGCTTAGATTTTGCCAGTGGTGAAATCTCTTTGGGGAAATCGCAAACAAAAGTAGGCTGGATCAACTTCTCTTCTACAAATTCTTCGTAGATGATGGAGATCAGTCTGCCTTTTCCGCTTCCCGGAGGTATCTCGATCTTTCTATCTTCAAGGAACTTACGCAAGATGCTTTCATCTTCGTTTAAAACATCCATGCCAAGATGTTCTTCAACTAATTCATGCATTCCCGCGCGACGAAATCCCTGTGTGAGAATCACGTCATGACCATTATAATGAAAGCTGTCTTTGCCTATGATATCACGGGCGAGATGGCTGATCATCTCTTCTGCCATGTCCATCATGCCGTCCAGATCGGAATATGCTTCATAAAACTCCAACATGGTGAATTCCGGGTTATGGGTTCTATCCATACCCTCGTTGCGGAAGTTTTTGCCTATCTCATACACGCGCTCAAATCCGCCCACTATCAACCTCTTAAGATATAGCTCCACTGCGATGCGCAGATAGAGATCCACATCCAAGGTATTGTGGTGGGTGATGAATGGACGCGCGTTTGCTCCGCCATAGAGCGGCTGCAAGATGGGGGTTTCCACTTCGACATATCCGCGCTCGTCCAAGAATCTACGGATGGCGCTGATAATCTTAGAGCGGGTTTCAAAAACTTTCCTATGCTCGGGATTTAAAAGAAGATCCAAGTATCTTTTGCGATAGCGCAGCTCGATATCACTGAATTCATCATAGCGAACGCTCTTGCCATCGACGATCTTTTCTTTGACCGCAGGAATAGGACGCATGTTTTTGCTAAGCAGGGTAATCTCTTTTACACGCAGGGAATATTCGCCCATATTGGTATAAAAAAGTCGCCCTTTTGCAGAAACAAAGTCCCCGCTATCACAGAGTTTGAACAGCTCATAATTCTCCTCTCCCGTCTCTTTTTGAGAAACGAAGAGCTGAATTCTGCCGCTGTCGTCTTCTATATTGCCAAATCCCACTCTGCCTTGACGGCGCATTGCGACGAGGCGGCCGGCTAGAACGACTTCTTCTTCGCTCTCAACCCAGCTGTCCTTGTCGCAAAGCACGGCATCAACTTTATGTGTGCGCTCGCTTTTGATCGGATATGGGTCTATGCCCAGTTCACGAATCTTGGCAAGCTTCTCTTTTCTAAGCTTTATTAACTGATTATCAGACATCTTTTATAAGTCTTTAAATGGGTTATCGTCTGCAATGGCGTCGGTTGCGCTTGCATATTTGCGCCATTCTTCATCTCTTCCGCCACGACCTCTGCCACGGAACCCTCTATCGCGATGTTCGCGCGGTTCACGAGGTGCACGATCGAAACGGTTGTCTCCGAAGATCTCTTCATCCGGACTTCTATCGATGTAATCCAGAGTGATTCTATGTTGTGAGCGATCGATAGCCGTCACTTTCAGCGTCACTTTATCGCCTGATTTGAAATTATCTGCCCTGCGCATTCTTGAGCGAGGCAAGAGGCCGGTGATGCCTTCTGCGATTGTGACAAAGACGCCAAAGCTGGTAGATGACTCCACTACTCCTTCAAAAGGCTTGTCTATGGTGACCATCTCATCGATGTTTTCCCAAGGATCAGGCTGCAAAGCCTTGAGCGAGAGGGAAATCTTCTGCACATCGGGATCTATCCTGAGAACCTGAACGCGCACGAAATCACCTTCTTTGAGGATTTCTTTGGGGTGTCTGATATTGCGATTTCTGCTCATTTCGGAGACGGGGATCAGCCCTTCTACTCCGGGTTTGATCTCAGCAAAGGCTCCGAAGCTGTGCAAGCGCAGAATGCGGCAATCCACCTCATCATTTACCTTGATTTCTTCCATGGCGGCGATGAAGGGATTATCCTGCAATGCTTTTCGGGAAAGAGCGATCTTATCTTCTTTGATGGAGAGGATTTTGACATCCAGCTCCTGACCCTGCTTAAGCTGGTCTTGAGGCTTGATCACATGTTGCCAAGATATTTCGGACACATGCATAAGACCTTCGATGCCACCGATATCGATGAATGCACCAAACGAGGTCATGCGCATGACTTTGCCGCGAACCACATCGCCTTCATTAAGGCGGCCAAGTATCTCTTGCCTTTTGGCTTCGGCTTCTACTTCTGCCAGCTGACGGTGGGAAACCACAAGTCGGCGACAGTTTTCCGAACATTCGATAATTAAGAAATCTAAAGTCCTACCGATATATTCCGCAGTATTATCTACCGGGCGAAGGGAAACCTGGGAAACAGGGCAAAACGCTCTGCCGCCAAGGATATCGACATTAAAGCCGCCCTTGGTGACTGAATATATCCTGCCTTGAACCGGGATCTTTTTCTCATAAGCATCACGGATAGCTTGTTTATCCACATGCTGCTTGGTAAGACTCTTGCCTACAACATAGCCTTGAGCTGTTTCATCCACGATGTAGCCCCTGAGAGTGTCTCCCACTTCCAGGGTCAGACTTCCGTTTTCTTCGGAATACTCGCCTATTTCGGCATAAGCGTCGAATTTCCCACCGAGATTAACGATGATATTACTATCCGTAATCGCGATGATGGGGGCTTCAACGACATCGCCTCTTTTAATTTCTTTTGTGTCTTGAATTGAATCTTCGAGCATGCGAAGATATTCTTCTTTCATTTCTCTGAAGGCAGCTTTGCTGCCGGTTTCACGCACCTTTTCTGACATAAGTTACTCCTAACGACATTTGAGAATACCAGATTTTATCAAGCGCGCTTTTTGTAAAGCAAATTATTTGAATTCTCGCACTTTCGTGCAAAATCAGTGCTTTATTGGCATAAAACATGGCTTTTTCTTAGATATTTAGCTAAAGATATTTAATCTTGCACAGGAAGATTTAAAGATAAACGCACCGATAAAGGAAGAAAACATCTGAATAAATATGAAAACATTTGACAAACGGAATATTTGAATTAAATTGATTGAAGGCTTGTTGTTTCAGAACTGAAATGATAACGAATTTGAAATATAACAAACTTAGGAGTATGAGACATGGCAGAAGAAAAAGTAGATGTCATAATGCAATTAATTCACAAACTACCTGAATTGCTCATTACTTTCGGTGGCAAGATTCTTGTTGCTGCCGCGATATTTGTAATAGGCAAATGGGTTGCCAGAATGCTGTCCAATGTGCTTAAAAAAGCGCTTGGCAGAGGCAAAATGGATCCGACAGTTATCCAATATATGGGAAATATTTCCTATGGTGTGATGCTGATCTTTGTAGTAATCGCCGCAATCGCGCATCTGGGAGTGCAGACCGCATCTTTCGTGGCAATCTTTGGTGCAGCCACCCTCGCCGTAGGTATGGCTTTGCAAGGAACTTTGGGCAATTTCAGCTCAGGCATAATGCTGCTTATTTTCCGTCCCTTCAAAGTGGGCGATTGGGTTGATGTAGCAGGATTTTCCGGCAGAATTGAAGATATAGGCATGTTTGCAACCGTGATCATCCCCGCTGATGGACGTAAGATCACAGTCCCGAACGGCTCTCTTGCCGGCGGTGCGATTACAAACTATAGTGCAGTCCCCGTGCGCGTTGTTGAAATTCCTATTGATGTTCCCGCCAGCCACGACATTGCAAAAGTTCAGGATTTGATGGTGCAAACCATGCTTTCCGGCGAAGCAGTGATGAAAGACCCCGCTCCCAAGACGGTTATCACCGCAGCGAGCGCAGCAAGCTTTTCGCTTTTGCTTTCAGCCAGCGTTAAAAACGAGGACTACAATCTCGCCAAAGCCGATCTTTTAGAAAGAGTTCGCGCGGCACTGATAGCCAACGAGATCTGGGCATAACCCGGTAAAAAGCTTTAATTTAAGGAGATACACAATGAAAAGATTAGTAATTATCACAATCCTCACTCTCAGCTTTGCCTTTCTTATGGCAGAAGGCTGGGACATTCAGTCCGATGTGAGCCTGACTCTTTCCCAGAGCGCATACAGCGAAAACTGGGTGGGAACCGAGCTCAGCAACATCACTTGGCTTGCAAACGGCAACTTCCTCGCTCAAAAGCAGCTTTTGAAGTGGTTGCACAACAAGAACACTATCAAAGCAGCTTTCGGGCAAACTCACGTTCAAGACACAGATTCTCAGGGCGAGAAATATTGGGAAGCTCCCACCATCAGCACAGACAAGATCGACGCTGAAACCCTTTACCGTTTTACCTTAGACGGATGGGTGGACCCCTTTGCCGCGGGCAGATTGCAAACCCGTTTCTTAGACGAAAGTCAAAAGCCGATTGACAATACCAGAATATTCAACAATATGCTTTTCACCGAAAGCGCAGGGATCATGAAAAACTTCCTCGACAGCAAAAACACTCTGCTCAGCACAAGACTGGGTGTAGCTTTCAGGCAAGATGTCGATAGAGACAGACTCGATCCCATCGCTGATAAAAAAGAAACTTTCGTCACCTCCGACGGCGGTTTGGAATTTGTATCCGAATACAATAAAAACATTAAATTCCCCTTGGAATCCACATTCAAGAGCAAGCTCAATGTCTATAAAGCTCTGATCAATTCAAAGAGCGATGAGCTCAACAACGACTGGAAAGCACCGGTTGCAACATGGGAAAACACTCTCAATACCAAGCTTTTCGGAGCAGTTAGTGCAAACTTCCTCTTTGAAATGCGTTATAACAAACAGCAGGTTGACGCTATTCAGTGGCAACAGATGTTAGGGCTTGGAGTAAGCTATAACCTCTTTTAAGATAGATATCTAAGGCACCAAGCCTTAGCCTCCTCAAAAGCCAAATAGTAAAGGCAGAAAGCTAAGATTAAATCAGCTTCCTGCCTTTTTTTTGTGTGATAATTTCCCTACGACGCCATTTATCTCGGCATAACTAAAAAGCATTAAAAAAAGGCCGCGAGCGAAAACTCACAGCCTTGTATGAATAGAAGTGGGGTGGATGACGGGACTCGAACCCGCAACGCCCGGAACCACAATCCGGTGTTCTGCCGTTGAACTACACCCACCTCAAGACAGGGAAGAAAGTGTATAAACTGGCACGCCAGAAGGGATTCGAACCCCTGACCTATGGATTAGAAGTCCATTGCTCTATCCTACTGAGCTACTGGCGCAAAATAAACGTGGTAGCGGCGCAGGGACTTGAACCCCGGACCTGCGGATTATGATTCCGATGCTCTAACCGACTGAGCTACGCCGCCACTCTCACACACAAAAAAAATGGTAGCGAGGGAAGGATTCGAACCTCCGTCCTTCGGGTTATGAGCCCGACGAGCTGCCAGCTGCTCCACCTCGCGACACTGTTTGACCATTATTCCGAGAGTGTTTATTCTGTCAAGAACAATTTTCGGCGGGTGTTCATATTTTCCTGTTTTCGGAACATAGCATGTCGCCGGTTATCCTTCAATTTAAGTTTATATTTCATTTTTGAGGCATAAAAATGAAATATGGAATTCTATATTTCACTTTTGGGAGCGAAAAATGAAATATGGAATCTTATCCTTACCCTTTATCACTAAAAGTGTCAACATAACGCTTGAAGATAAATATGCGATTTCTTGAATAACCCGTCGTTTCCTCAAGGATGTTCATTTCAACAAATCGAGTTACTAAAGAATTGGCAGGTGTATAATTCAACCCAAGCAAATCCTCAACATCTTTGATTGAGACCACAGGTGTTTTATATAAGTGCATCATCAGCTTGCGTGCATTTTCCGCTCTTTGCCCCATTTTCACCAAATCATTTTCAATACTCCTATGAAGCTTCAGAATGTTTTCAAATGTATCTTTACTTTTCTCGGATGTGGCAGATATGGCCTGCAAAAAGAAGCGCACCCAATGTCCCATATCGTTTGATTCTCTAACCATTGTAAGGGCATCGTAATATTGTCCGCGATGTTTCTCAAAATAATCAGAGAGATATAGAGTTGGTTTCAGCAAAAACTTATTGCTAACCAAATAAAGGGTTATGAGCAGTCTTCCTATCCTGCCGTTCCCATCTTGGAAAGGATGGATTGTTTCAAACTGATAATGAGCAATTGCACATCTCACCAAATGAGGCACCTGTATCAGATCGTTATGCAGAAATTTCTCAAAATCATCAAGCAATTCATCCATATCATTCACATGGGGAGGAATAAAAGCAGCGTCCGCCAGCGATGAGCCGCCAATCCAATTTTGGGTTGTTCTAAATTCTCCCGGAGTTTTGTGCTCACCGCGCGCTTTCCTCATCAATACTTCGTGAGTGTCTTTTATTAAGCGCAAAGAAAGTGGCAAAGTATCCAGTTTATCGATCGCCATATTCATCGCTTTGACGTAGTTTTGAACTTCCTGCCAATCGTCTCGTTTCTCCGGAACAATATAATCTGCATCTTTTACCAGATCATCCATTTCTGTCTTTGTGCCTTCAATGCGGCTCGAAGTATTGGCCTCTTTCAGGATATGCATGCTGATAAACAAGTCTACATTAGGCACTATTCTTGAAAAAGCATTAAGCTCGCCTAATGCTTTGGTTGCACTTTCCAAAAGAACATTTATCCTTGGATCATCCCAAGTCCATTCATGATTTATTTTGTTTGGCAAAAAGCTCTTATATCGGAATTGCTGACGATAGCTGCCAGACTTATAATCCTCAAATCTCATCTTAAACCTCTACTTCCTAACAATATCTATATTGAATATTCTATAAACACATTGAATCTTCGTATTATATTTCGACGATAACGGTTTTCTTCGCACTTTAATAATCTATTGTTTTAAATGATTTCACTACTTCGCTCCGTGTATTCCACATAAGATAAGAGCACGAAACTTACAATTCTTGAAGATGAACATTCACCCTCAGCCGCCATGATGCGAAACGTTAATTTGATGTCAAGAAATATCACGCCTTTTTCGCTGTTTTCCACAAATCAGAGCAAGCAAGGACTTTATTCACCCCTAACTCACTTCTTGCCTATTGATTACAGCTCAGCTTATGCTTATGATGTGCTCATGGCGATGACCATATCATGACCACATCATCACGAGAACCCAGTAGGGAAGCCATAAGAAAAAGACAAATATTTGGGAAAATACTTAGTAAAAAATGTTGCCAGCCCAAAGTTGGAAGATCGCGCGCCGATAATTCTTGACAGAAAAGCAATTTGCATCTATCTTGTGTAGTAGAAAAAGTAAGAGAGGAGACGGTCATGAGTTTTACAAAGTTTTTTGATAAAGTAAAGAGTAGCTTCAACTTTTTGGGCGGTGCTAAGATGGCTTTTGGCGATCCCGTTCAGGTTGGAGACATCCACGTAGTTCCCGTTGCTCGCATCCAATATGGATTTGGCGGAGGCGGCGCCGCAGTGGGAAAAAAGAAAGCCAAGACGGAAGAACAGCCGGAAGATATTGAAACTAAGAAAGATCCGCAAGATGCCTTTGGCGGCGGAGGCGGTTGCAAGGTAGATCCCATAGGAATATTCACGCTGAAAAGCGATAAGGTCAGCTTTTTCCCCATACTCGGGGTCAAAGAGCTTGCCGCGCTCTTTAGCATCATCTTTTTGCTCCTTTTCAGGATTGGCAGGATAAAAAAGAAGAAGCGTTGAAGCCGCTGAATAATACATCAGATTTAAACAAGGGAACTATTTATGCTACACATATTTAGTCCATCCAACTATGCGCCTTTTAACATAGCCTTAGAAGAGTATTTATTCAATAATTTTAAGCGGGATTGCTTCCTGCTTTACATCAATGAACCTTGCATTATCAGCGGCAGATTTCAAAATACCTTGGCTGAGATCAACCACCCTTGGGTTTTGGAAAATGAGATACCCGTTGTGCGCCGGATGACGGGCGGTGGCACGGTTTTTCATGACCTCGGAAACCTGAATTTTAGCTTTATCATGAACAATGCCGATTCTTCTGTGTCGGATTTTGCCCTTTACACCCATCCCGTTTTGGAGCTTTTGAATGAGCTCGGTGTACCGGCGAAACTTGAGGGACGCAACGACCTTACCATCAATGGGATGAAGTTTTCCGGAAACGCAAAGATGGTGCAAAAAGAAAAAACTTTGCAGCATGGCACGATTCTCTTTGATTCCCATGTGCAGTCGCTCACGCAGGCGCTGAAAGTCAACCCACTGAAGTTCTCAGACAAAGCGGTGAAATCCGTGAAAGCGAGAGTGACAAACGTGATTGATCACCTATCCGATAAGCTCAGTTTAGACGATTTTTCCGCTCTTTTGGTGGAAAAAGTAAGGCAATTTTATCCCGCGATGAAGAATTATCAGCTCGGCGCCGAAGATGAAGAAGCGGTGAAAAAACTAATGCAAGAGAAATATGAGACTTGGGACTGGAACTTCGGCAAAAGCCCGAAATACAATCTTTCCAATGCCTTACGCTGCGCTGCGGGAACGATTGAATTCTATTTGGATGTAAACAAGGGGCGCATAAATAGGCTTTGGGTTTACGGCGATTTCTTCAGCTCTATGGATCTTACCGATCTGGAAAGTCAGTTTGAAAATATCCCTCACGAAAAGGAGGCGATCAGGGCTGCATTCATCAAAGCGGGTTATAAAAACTATTTTGGTGATGTCGCTTTGGATGAGCTCGTGGATGCGATGTTTTAGCTTTTGTTGCCAAAATCGACATTTGTTCTTGACAGCAAATTAACTAAATATTCTTGTAATTAAAATACTATACTAATGGAGAATAAACGAATGAAAAGATATCTTTATATTCTACTTTTTGCCGCAATCGCGCTTGGTTTCACCAGCTGTGCGGTAATCGGCAATGAAAAGATGATTGTCAAATATGAGATTGAACTCAGCAAAGTTAGCAAAGCCGGCGATGAAGAGATGAGAACTCGCGTTCCGGAAGCTAATGACACCCTCGAAAAGATCCGCTATTCCTATGAAGACGATCTCACTCAGAGTATGTGGTTTGTGGACGAAAGCGGCTGGGAAGTGACCTTTACAAACAAAGGTGATAAGCCCATAATGATTGACTGGGATGAAGTTATGTATATGGACGTCGATAAGATGGGACATAGAATTCTTTCCAAGAAAACCAAGCTCAGCGAAAAAGAAGAGCCTCAGGATGCAAGCGTGATCTCGCGTCGCGGAACCCTCAATGAAGAGCTTTATCCGGCTGATATGTATTATCAATCTTCAACCGGACTTTTGAGCAAGCGCCCCATGTTCCCCATCGATTATGGCGAAGCAATGCGCTATAAAAACAAGACTTTCAGCCTCATGATTCCGCTCACAGTGGAAGGATATACCGCACAATATGAATTCATCTTCACCATCAAAGATGTGAAGCAAGAACTTTCTGCGAATGATCCTTGGAGAATGTATCTTTTAGACCGTGCTCTGTAAGCCGATCACGAAGAAAAAAAGCTATAAAAAATACCGGATGCCTCAGGGTTTCCGGTTTTTTTTGCTTAAATCAGATAATCTGCCTTGACATAAATCAAGCCGAACATTCATATGTAAAAAAATATTCTTAGGAGAGAGTGGAGATGTTTCCCATTAGTTTTGGATCGGACAATCATAGTGGAGTTCATTTTACCGTAATTGCAGCATTACAACAAATTAACACAGGTTTTTGCCCTGCTTATGGGGATGACCCTTTAACGCGAAATGTGATAGAACGCTTAGAAGCGCTATTCGGCGGAGACTGTGCCGCCCATCTCGTGATGACGGGAACGGGGGCAAATGTATTGGCACTTCAATCTTTAATAGATTCTTATAATGGCATTATTTGTGCAGAAACTTCACACATCAATGTGGATGAATGTGGCGCTGTGCAAAAGAATACTCAAGCCCGATTGATTCCGGTAAAGACTCCTGATGGAAAGCTCACACCGGAGCTGATCGCGCCCAGGCTTTTGGGAAATAGGGATCAACATCACTCTCAGCCAAAGATCGTATCAATCTCGCAAAGCACCGAGTGCGGAACGCTTTACAGCATAGAAGAGCTAAAAGCTTTGGCAGACTTCACCCATGAGAATGACATGTATCTGCATATAGATGGCGCAAGGCTTGCCAATGCGGCGGTGGCGCTGGATACGGATCTGAAGAGCATGACCCGCGATATTGGTGCAGATATCATCAGTTTTGGCGGAACGAAAAATGGCCTACTCTTCGGAGAAGCCATCATCAGCTTCCATCCCTTGATTACCGCGGATCTCAAATACTATCGCAAACAGTGCAATCAGCTCTATTCCAAGATGCGCTTTATCTCTGCTCAATATGAGGCATATTTGGATAGAGAGCTCTGGCGCAGCTCTGCAACTCAGGCAAATAAGATGACGGCACTCTTGGCGGAAGAGCTAAAGAAGTTCCCGGAAATCAAGATTGTCCGCGATGCTGTGGTAAACTCCCTGCATGTGATCTTCCCGCCGGAGTGGACGGAAACTCTGAGAGAAAAATACATGTTTTATACTTGGGATGAAAGCACGGGCGAGGTGCGTTTAATGTGCTCTTTCAATAGCTTAGAGGATCACGTTCGCGAGTTTGTGCGCGATGTTAAGGCACTCGCCGAGAAATCATAGTTGCACGGTAGGATATTTCGTTTATCCTTTAATTAGAACGACATGAATTATGGAGGATAAATGAAAGTACTCGTTCTTTTTTACTCAGCTTACGGCCATAACTGGGAGATGGCGCAGTCCGTCGCAGATGGCGTAAAAAGCATAGATGGAGTGGAAGTGGACATCAAAAAGGTGCCCGAAACTCTTCCGCAGGAACTCTTGGACAAAATAGGCATATCACAAGCGCAAAAAGCGTGGGAACACATCCCCGTTGCCGAGCCTAATGAACTGGCAGATTATGACGCAATCATCTTTGGTGCGCCCACCCGTTTTGGAATGATGGCAGCTCAGATGAAGAGCTTTTTGGATTCCACCGGCGGCATCTGGGCAAAAGGTGCATTGGTGGGCAAAATAGGCAGCGTTTTCACCTCATCAAATACTCAGCATGGCGGTCAAGAATCCACGATTCTCAATTTCCACACGGTGTTATTGCATCACGGAATGCTCATCGCCGGCTTACCATATACTTTTGAAGGTCAATCCGTATCCGATGAAATCACCGGTGGCTCGCCCTATGGCGCATCCACAATAGCCGGTGCAGATGGATCGCGACGCCCTTCAGAGAATGAACTCAGCGGTGCATTTTATCAAGGAAAACATGTAGCTAAAATGCTTAGCCGTATGAAATAATATCGCTATTAAGATAAATTCTATTCCCAATAAAAAGGAGCTGCAATGCTGATATAAGCACGCAGCTCCTTTTATATTTGTCTGTTTTTATAAGATTTCTAAGATCAGGCTTTCTTTTTCCTTCTTTTCGGGAAGGATGAGATAGCTCGCGGCTATCATGCGGGCAACTTCATCGCCTAAAGCTTGGTCGTTTGAAAGCACTTTGCCCAGGCTCTCGCCGGCTTTGATTTCATCGCCTATCTTCTTGGGAAGAATGGCGCCCGAAGAGTAGTCCAAGCTATCGGATGTCTTCATCCTGCCTGCTTTTATGCGCACGAGACTGTAGCCTATCTTGCGCGAATCTATCTCATGGATATATCCGCTTTTTTCTGCAATAATGGGGCTTTCATATTTCGCTGTGGGGAAAAGGGAATAATCACAAATCACCTCAGGATTTCCGCCTTGGATGCGGATGATCTTTTCAAATTCTTTTAGTGCAGAGCCATCGGCAATCACGCGGTCAAACATCTCTTTTGCTTCTTCTAAAGATGAGGCAAAGCCGGAGAGGATAAGCATCTGAGAGACCAGCATGAGCGTGATCTCATAGTTATCCGGCTGGGTGTTTCCTTTGAGAAATTCAATTGCTTCAATGGTTTCAAGAGCGTTACCCACAGCGTGGCCTAAGGGTGAATTCATGTTTGTAAATACTATCTTCACCTTTTGGCCAAAGCTCTCGCCGGTGGCTTTGAGGTGCTGGGCAAGTTCGCGCGCTTTGTGAATATCAGGCATAAATGCGCCGCTGCCAATCTTGAGATCTATCACGAGATATTTGGCGCCCTCGGCTATCTTCTTGCTCATAACACTTGCGGTGATGAGTGCAGGACTTTCCACACTTGCCGTCACATCGCGCAGGGCATAGATCATCTTGTCTGCAGGAACCAGCTCTTCGCTTTGTCCCACAAGCGCATAGCCATGTTTTAGCACCAGCTCTTTAAATTCATCAATCTCATATTCCGTGCGAAAGCCGGGGATGGCTTCCAGCTTGTCAAGGGTGCCGCCGGTGTGCCCCAAGCCGCGTCCGGAGATCATTGGAACATATAGACCTAAGGCCGCAGAGATCGGGGCAAGCATGAGAGAAAGCTTGTCTCCCACTCCGCCGGTTGAGTGTTTATCTGCCACGGGAAGATCCGCGGGAAACTGTATGCTCTTGCCGCTTTTGATATAGCTTCCGGTGAGTGCCGAGATCTCTTCGGAGCTGGCGCCTTTGAAGAATATGCACATCAGCATCGCCGACATCTGATAATCGGGTATCTCGCCTTTGACGAAGTTTTGGATGAAGAAGTCTATTTCCGAGGCGCTAAGTTCGTGCCCCTCTCTTTTCTTAAGTATTAATTCTACAGGATTGTAAGTCATATCTTTGTCCTCTTATTAGTCTGAGATTAGTTTTTGACGAATGTAGCCGCTGAATATATCCATGATCCAGACCACTAAAGCTACAAGCCACATGATGAGACCCACATTGCGCCAAGCCAACATCTGCTGTTCTTGATAAAGCAGGAGGCCTATTCCGCCGCCGCCAACGAAGCCCACAATCGTTGCCATGCGAACATTGATATCCCAACGATAGATGGTAAAGGCGAGGTATGGGGCAAGTATTTGCGGTACAACGCCATAGCGCCATATCTGCAAGGTGCTCGCACCTGTGGCGGTGATGGCTTCTACGGGGCCTTTGTCTATGTTTTCAATTTGCTCGCTATAGAGTTTGATAAGTGCAGCGATGGAATGGATCCACAGCGCGAGCATGCCGGCAAAAGGACCTATGCCCACCCACACGCAAAAGATGATAGCCCAAACGATTGCCTCTATCGAGCGGAAGATGGTGGAAAGCGTGCGAATAGTGATATATATCGTTTTACAAAAGATGGAGCGGCACATGAGGTTTTTGGCAGCAAAAAAGGAAAGAACAAAGGCAAAAGGTATTGCCAAAACAGTAGCTAAAAGCGCGAGATATATAGTCTCTACAAGTGCTGCCAGCATGGGCACCAACATCGCAGTATTGGGATTGAAGATGCCTTTTAATATCGATGCCGTATTGCCCGCTTGGGTAGCAAAAGCCAGAGGCTTCACCTCCACGATCACCCAGCCCATCACTATGGAGAGAATGATTGAAAAAGCAATCTCATATTTCCAGATATTTTTCCGGGGGATTTCGCCGAAGATCTTGGCGGATAAAGACACATCACTAAAAACAAGTAATATCGCCGGAATTATGGGGAGGGTAAGCACCGCCCAAACGGGGATGCTGAATTCAAAAAGCCTGAATGCCAGCCAGACGAGGCAGGCAATGTTATACAGCCAAAAGCCATATTCGACAAGGAGATACTTAAATCGCTTCATATAACCGCTTTACCAATTTTCATTTTTGCAACTCTTTTATGCTTTATGTTTGCTGTCAAGATCAATTGTGCGTTTGAGGGAAATTTTCATTAAAAAGCTCGAGGCAAGAGGGGCAGCTTTTGCTAAGAGAATCGGTCTCAGAGGGGCTAATCTGCGGGAATCTGCTCTTTAAAAGCAAGAATGCCATCACGAGACGATGGTCGCCTTGAGTGTCCAATATGGCGGGTTTAGGGCTGTGTTCCAGTGGCTCAATGAATAAGCAGTCTTCGCTGAGTTCGTATTTTGCGCCTATCTCGTCGAAAGCGCGGGTGATGCCCAAAAGCCTGTTGCTCTCCTTGTGTTTTAATCTATCTACGCCGTAAATTAAACTTTCGTGAGTGCAAAACAGCGCGATAATGCTGATTATCGGCATGAGATCCGGACTCTCGTCTATGGAGAATTCAAAGCCTAAAAAAGGTATGTAGTCTATATGACACATCCCATCTTCCAACCTGATTTCGCCATACATTGCGTGAATGAGATCAATTAAGACATAGTCCGGCTGCAATAAAAATGGATTTATTTCCAGAGCAAAACTTGCGCCTTCTAAATTGAGCAATCCGAGCGCAATGAAAAATGCCGCGGTGGAAAAATCGCTGTCGATCTCGTAAACTTTCGGGAGCTCGAGCTTGCTATCTCTCAGTTTAATAGTATCATAGGTATATTCAGAATAAATACCCAAGCAGATAAATAAATCTAAAGTGAGTTCAATATATGATCGCGATACTTGTGTTTCAGGCAGTTCTATTAGAGGAGCGCGCTCCATATTTAGACCTACAAAGATAAGTGAGCTGGCATATTGGCTGCTGATCGTGCCATCGACGCTGATCTTTTCACCGCTCAGCATTTTACCTGTGATCAGGATCTTTCTTTCCTCAATGGATATCTCAGCGCCCAGCGATCTTAGGGCATCAACTAAGGGCATAAATCCGCGGCGGAAGAGGTTTTCAGAAAGCTGTATGGTAGAATTTATGTTTGGGGAGGAGGCTAAAAAGCCCAGCCACAATCTGAATGCTGTGGCGGACTCTTCAAACTCATAGTCATGCTTGCTTTGCGCGTGTTTTTCGGGATCAAATTTGTAAATGCGCGGCTCTGTCTTTTCAACAAAGAAGCCGAATGTTTCAAGCGCGCGCTCCATTTCCAGGGCGTCGTCGCAAGGATTGAAATTCTTTATCACCATCCCTTGTTTCGCATAAGCAAGGAGAAGTTGAACCCTCTGTAATATTGATTTTGAGCCGGGAATCTTTGTCTGCATCAGTCTTACCGCCATCTTTCTTTATAGCTCAGCTTTTCCATGCTTGACAAGATTCTGTCAAGCCCATTCTTGTAAATTAAACATAATTACAGAAGGAAAGTATGAAAAACAGACCCTCTTGGCAAGAATATTTCATGAGAATGGCGTATCTGGCTTCAACGCGAAGCACATGCCTGCGTCGCGCTGTCGGTGCGGCTTTAGTGAAAAATAATCAGCTTATTTCAACGGGATATAACGGCGCTCCGAAGAATAGTCCGCACTGCTCGGAAACAGGCTGTCTCAGAGAGAGCCAAAACGTGCCCTCAGGACAAAAGCACGAGCTTTGCCGCGGTGTGCATGCCGAGCAAAATGCCATCATCCAAGCGGCGATAAATGGTAGCAGCACACAAGGCGCAGTTTTGTATTGCACGCATCAGCCTTGCAGCATCTGTGCGCGCATGATCATCAATGCGGAAATCAAGAAAGTATATATTGCTTCATCTTATCCCGATCCGCTTACGGAGCAACTCTTTAAGGATGCGAAGATTGAGATGATATTATATCCGCTGCCTGAGCAGGATTAAAATACACAAATTACCACTTTAATTTACGGCTTCAAATTGGAGCCGTTTTTTGTTTGCCCAGAATGCTTTCTGCGCCGATGGACTGAAAGAAGTCCTGACACCTCACCAGCGGGAAGTCAACATGAGACCAAGGGCGTTGCCGGCAACGGCAAGGTCTGAAGTAAGGAGCAGT
>DUNQ01000144.1 GCA_012839325.1 Candidatus Cloacimonadota bacterium | reverse complement strand
TTTCTATTCTTTTGTCAAAGCCGGCGCACTCTTTCTCGTCCGCATTTTGCCAGAGTCTGTAATGCTTTGCCCTGATTTGCGCGAGCAACTGATCTTTAGTGAAATATGTCTGATGTGCATAGATATCAGGCAGATGCCCGTTTTGCAGAAAGTCTGCGCTGTGCCCCGGGATGAAGATGGCATCAGCCTCGAAGAGCCCCTGTGTTTTGAGCGTTCTAACCGCTTGCCAATCTTGAATATGCGGCGATGAAGAAGCATTGAAAGCACGACGGTAATATCTTTTGCGATCGTCCGAAAAGTATGCCTGATACCAGCTTTTATGGGTATATTCGGCGAAATGCCAGGGGATGCCGAGAGCCTTTGCCACGCTTTTCGAGATGCGTGCCTCGGGGTTATTCCTTGCGCCATAAGAGAATGCGAGCAGTTTGGGATAGCCCGCTTCTTTGAGCAGATATGCCAAAAGCCGGGAATCATAACCGCCACTGAGCGGAATAACCGCCTGCCTGCCATTCAGTGAACGGATGAGATGCTCTGTCATAGCTTCATGCATGGCGTGCATATCGCGAATGAGTTCAGGCACCGGCTTATCCGATTCATGGGTATGCAGATAGCGGTAGTAAGCCTTGAGCTTAGGCATGCCAAAAGAAGGATCAAAGACAAGATAATGCCCCGCCGGGATTTGCCTCACAGCCGGATTGAGCGTATCCTCGCCCGAAACAAAGCCCGTGATGAGGAACTCGCTAAAAGCAGAGCTACCCTCAAGCATTTGAGGCACAAGGACATCGATACTTTCAGCATGATCGCTGATCTTAGCCGAAGAATCAAAAAATAGCGGGATGCTACGAATCTTATCCACCGCGGCAAAGATGCCCGCAGGACGCTCTAAGATGCAGGCAAAGCTGCCATTTAGCTCTCGCAACTTAACAGCAAAATCATCCTCACTCGCCACAGAGACAAAGTAATCCCCCAAAGCTTTGCCCGTGAGATACTTACCCTCGCGCGTGAAGGCATATCCCGCCACCGCGACAGCATCCGCTTGAAACCACTTACTATCCAGCAGCCTCATCTTTTTAACAATCCTCTAAGCATTTCAAGATCGCTGCGATGCGGCAAAAGCAGCGCCCTAAGCGAAAAGCCATCAATGTATTTCATTGCCACGAGGTAATATGCGCCGTAGAAGAAATAAGATATGGTGGATGCGAAAGCCGCACCATTTGCACCCCAGATGGGGATGAAGATCAGATTCAGGACGAGATTCATGCCCAGGCTGATGGTGGTTGCCAAGAGGTGAATCTTTGGCCTGCCGGAAGCAAAGAACCAGGGCGAAAGCAGCTTTGGCGCAGAGGCGAAAAGTATGCCCGGCAAGAGGATAAGCATGATTGCCGTCCCGCCTTGATATGCCTTGCCATAGACGAAGGGGATGAGAAAACTCCCCGCCGCACCCACGAAGCAAAGCAGGAAACAGATAAGCATGCTGAGCCTAAAGGTTTTCGCCACCACATGTCTGCCCTGCACTTCGTCATCCGCATTGTATAGCCTGCCGCTCAGCGCCGAATGGATAGCCATGGGAAGCAGGAAAAGCAGCTCCGCGATTGTGACCGCAATTGTATATACCCCAAGCTCTTTGACGCCCAGATATGCCTTGATCATGAACTGATCCAGCCGGTAATGCAGGAAGGCAAAAAGCGACGCAGTCCACG
>DUNQ01000007.1 GCA_012839325.1 Candidatus Cloacimonadota bacterium | reverse complement strand
AGGAATATCCCCCGCTCGGCGATATCTGCCGAAAGCTCCGGCGCTGTCTTTTCAAAGAGGCGTTTGATGGCATCTATCGTCGTGGTAATCGTTTCCGACAGCGCATCACGGATCTCTTCGGATGAAATCTTGATCGTCACAGGATAGCCGGAGATGATATCCCTGCCGCGCACATCCATGCTCAGCTCTTCTTTGAGGGGATAGGCGCTGCCAATAGTCTGTTTTATCCTTTCCGCGGTCTGCAAACCCACGTGCAGATTGCTCTTCTTGCGCAGATAGTTGATGATATCATTATCTATCTTATCCCCGCCCACGCGAATGCTATTATGCACAACGATGTGCGAAAGCGAGATAACCGCGATCTCACTGGTACCGCCGCCGATATCCATCACCATGTTTCCGCAGGCTTCGTCAATGGGAAGATCCGCACCGATAGCCGCTGCAACAGGTTCCGAGATGAGATGAACTTCGCGAGCGCCGGCATGAAGAACGCTGTCGCGCACCGCACGCTTTTCCACTTCCGTGATGCCGGAAGGAACGCAAACAATCACCCTCGGACGCACCAAGAGACGCTTTTTCTGAGCTCTCATGATGAGATTGCGAAGCATCAGCTCCGTCACCTGAAAGTCTGCAATCACGCCATCTTTCAGCGGTTTGATCACGCGCACTTCATCGGGATTTTTACCCAGCATTACCTTCGCTTCTTTACCGATGGCAAAGATCTTACGACTATCCGTAGAAACCGCCACCACCGAAGGCTCGTCGATCACAACTCCGCCTGTTTTTTTATATACGAGGGTATTTGCCGTACCCAGATCTATCGCTATGTCATTGTTCATCCATCCAAAAAAATCAAATATCGACATACGTACCTCTTTTTACTGCATCAGATTAATAGGCTTTAAATTGCACTAATATTACAAATTACCTATATTACCACTATTTCTGATTTGTCTATAAGTGTCAAGAAAAAGCTTGCATGTCAAAATATTTGTATACCTCTGACATAGCCCACACACGGCTAATTCACTATTTTTTACACAACTATACGCTTATAAAAGAACTATATTTCCCCGCTCATGATTTGCGGCATGACGGCTTTTTACCCCTTATTGTCGCGAACTAAAAGAGTAAATACCGACGCCGAACACGAGCGAAGCGAGCACAGCGAGCCTTCCTCTCTTGGGCGGGTAACGTCCTCGTTGCTAAAAAGGCTTCGGTTTGGGAACGCCCTCGTTGCCAAGAGCCTTTTCCCTTGAACCTTTCGGTGGATTGCAAAGGTCCCCGTTTGCATTATCTCGACACGGGAACGTGTCGAATCCAACAACCTGTGCGCAGCACACCCAAAAAATCGAGCGTAGCGAGCCATTTCCAACCGGCACACTGTACCCTCTACTTTTATATAGGAGCCCAAAACCCAAATTTGCGGCTAAAAACGCGATTTATTTTTCATCCCGAAAATAGTCAGTTTTTCAAACACCACCTAACAGCATGAATCAACACATCTTCCGAGAATGAATAAAACCCAAAGATTTTTTTGAGTCAGAAAATGTTATGTAAACTTGTAGCCATTTTCACCCACAAAAAAGGGCAGGAAATAAATCCCGCCCAATTTTAGCTTTCGTAAGCAAACGCCGACTATTTCTTCTCAGCCGCCATTTGCTCCACTTTATCTATCACCTTCAACACCATTCCCATCAGGGCTTGTGCCGCCGGTTTCTTGTTATAGAAATAGATATAGGGTTTCCCCTGATCTCCTGAAATTACGACATTGGGGTCCAGTTCCAGCTCGGCAAGCAGATCGATTTGATGATCAAAGATCAGCTTTTCTATGCCGTTGCCGCTGAAAATCTGCGTGGTCTTATCGCAATCCGGACAGCGGAAGAACTTCATATTTTCAACTATGCCGATGATGGGCAGATCAAGTTGATCGGCAAAGCTGATAGATTTCTTCACATCGAGGATAGCGAGGTCTTGCGGGGTCGTCACGATCACCGTTCCATCCACCTTACCCAAGGTTTGGATGATGGAAAGCGGCTCATCGCCCGTTCCCGGAGGGCAATCCACTACCAAATAGTCCAATTCCGGCCACTCAAAATCGCTGAAGAATTGCTTGATCAGCGCCATCTTCATGGGTCCGCGCCAGATCAGCGCACTATCTTCGGACTCTATAAGTGATGCCACGGAGAGGACATACAAATTCGACAGTGCCTGAATAGGTGCAGGCATGCCATTTTCAGCCATGGGAATGGTCATCCCTTCGGTTCCCGTGAGTTTCACGATCGAGGGACCATGAACGTCCGCATCAAGGATGCCGACTGTTTTCCCTTGCATTGCGAGACCATAGGCGAGGTTTGTGGTCACAAAGCTTTTGCCCACTCCGCCTTTCCCGCTCATTACAACTATGCGGTGCTTGATCTTCGCCAGATTTTTCTGGATTTGTAGTTCTTTTTCGTCTGCCATTATTATTCCTTAATTATTTATTCTTGTTCTAATTCCTTGTTCAGCCATTCCAGCTGTTTTTCAAGTTCTTCTTTCTGGAGCTTAAGCTCTTCTTTGCTATATGGATACATCGCTCCGACCGGGGCAACTGCGCCCATCATCGGATATGCTCTTCTGCGGAAGCCGCCGCCACGGGCACCAAAGCCCATTCTGCCGCCGCCTCTCATTCCCATTCTACCGCCGCCGCGTCCGCAAGGCCCAAGCCCGCGTCCCATGCGACCGTCTCCAAAGGGTCCTGTTCCATCTTGATATGGCATATTTATCCTCCTATGGATTCAAGTTTGTTTGCCTTATAGGCTTCATAAGCTTCACGGATGCCCATGCCACCCGCTTTGATATATATTTTGACGTTCATATTTTTGAGCACTTCAGCAGCATTGCCGCCGGGGCCGTTTCCGGTGATGAGCACCTCTACGCCCAGCTCGTGAATTCTTTGCGCTGTCTTCGGACCCACGCCATGTGCCATTGCAGACACTTCGCGATTGTCCACAGCTTTCAGTTCATCTTTTTCCTCATCATAGAGGAGTATGTAGTCTGTGCGACCAAACCTGGGATCAATCTTCGCGTCCCAGCCTTCGCCCGTTGATGTAAAACCAACTATCATATTTTCTCCTCGATGGTTTTCCATATTCTCTCAAATACAGGTCTCCATCTTGTTTCATTTTCTTCTATCAAAGTGCGTCCCATGGCAATTGCCCTCGGGAAATCATCACTATATTCTATATCGCCGAGATCGGCAATCTTTTTCTTTTGCATAAACTTTCGTATATCTGAGGCAATCTCGGGATTTATATCCGCCTTGTTGATCAGGCAGGCGCCGGGCAGCTTGAACATATCCAAAAGCTCCCAAAGCCGCTCGAGATCGCTGAGCCCGGAGTATGTGGCTTCGGTCACCAAGATCACGTAATCCACTCCCGCCAAAGACGATATCACAGGGCATCCAATCCCCGGCGATCCATCCACCAGCATGAAGTCTTTACCTTCTTTCTTACATTGCTCTTTGGCAATGCTTTTAACCTTTGCCACCAGCTTACCTGAGTTTTCCGCGCCTATATTCAGTCTTGCGTGCACGAGGGTGAAACCCAGCCTGCTCTCCGCCTGATAATAATTCCCGATATTCTGCTCAGGAATCGCTATCGCCTCGGCGGGGCAGATGTAATAACAATATGCACAGCCTTCGCAATCAAGCGGCTCAACGCGATATTTTCCCTCGTGAGGAGATATGGCATCAAAGCGACACTTCTCGGCACAAAGCCCGCAAGCGGTACACTTTTCGGCATCAATCTCGGCTAAGACTCCGCTATAGAAGTCCACTCCCAGAGTTTTCTCAGGCGCCATGATGAGATGCAAATCCGCTGCATCCACATCGCAATCTGCAACGAGTATATTGTCTTTTTTGATGTGAGCAAGAGCCGAGCAAACGGAGCTTTTCCCCGTCCCGCCCTTACCGGAAAGGATTACTATTTCTTTCATTTTAGTTCCTCCATCTTTTTCAATATCTCGTCTAATGCGCTATCCACCACTTCAACTTTGTCATAAAGTATCTCACCGCGTGAATAGAGCTCCGCAATCTCGCGTTGATGTGGAATGCGTGCCCAAACATCTATGCCTTCAGCTTTCAGATATTTATCAAGATCGTCATTGCCTATGCCATCGCGATTTATTACCACCGCAAAGGGCAATTTCAGCTGACGCACCGTCTCCACCGCAAGCTTCAGATCGTGCAATCCAAAAGGAGTGGGCTCTGTGACCAATATCACAAAATCCGCCGAACGCACGGCTTCCAGCATCGAACACGCCGTCCCCGGAGGGCTATCCAAAATCTGTAAGTCATAATCATCATAATTTTCGTCTAAATAGTTCAAACTTTGCCCAATCAGCGGCGCCGCTTGCTCCAATCCTATCACCAATCGGCTTTCGGTGAAGTGCAGCTCATCGCGCTTAAATTGTTTTATCGTTCCCAAAGGACTCGCCACCATAGGCAGCGCATTATCAGGGCAAAGCTCGCTGCAAGCGTAGCAAGAATGACAAAGATTGGGCATCACGAGTATGATATCCCCCAGCTTTATCAAGGCATTGTATGCACACCAAGAGGTGCACTTTCCGCAAAGAGTGCACTTTTCTTGATCCCAATCGGGAGTATGGCGATAAACAGTCTTTTCATTTTGCAGCTCACCGCCGACGAAGATAGCGCCATTGGGCTCTTCAACGTCCAAGTCGGCAAGAACCGTCTTCATCATTGTGGAGGCTTTTAGGGCGAGATTCACCGCTAAGGTGGTCTTTCCCGTCCCGCCTTTTCCGGAAGCAATTGCAAGTCTCATCAGTGATCACAGAGGTTGTCGCCTGCCTCAAGTTCTCCTTTTACATATTGTGCGACGAGGTCTGAAAGTGGTTGATGGCATACGCCGACATAGCTTTTGATACCGTTTTCAGCCATTAGCTCTTGAGCGCGTATCCCCATGCCACCGGCGATTACCACGGTGACGCCATGCTCGTTTAAAAACTTGGGGTGCGATCCCGGCTCGTGTGCGGGAGGTGTCAAATATTCTTCTTTTACTATCTTGCCGTCTTCCACGGTGAGGATGGCAAATTCTTCACAATGCCCAAAGTGGGCGCTGATCTTTTTCTCAGTTAATGGAAATGCAATTTTCATCTTTACTCCTAAACTAATTTATTCACTTTTATTTGATTTTCTCATCTTATCTGCAACGGCGACATCGGCGACATCCGCGCACAAAACAATCTTCCAAGGAGATCATCTTTTCGCTTCCGCAGGCTATGCAAACTTCCGGCATGGACTCGCCCGAGGATAATTGAACCCTGTGTTCACATTCTTCACATTGATAGATTGCAAAAGCTATCTCCACGCTGCCGCCTTCTATGATGAAGGTTCTGCCCTCAACCAAAGCCATGGCAAGCTTCTTGCGCGCGCTATCATAGATGCGCGTGACGGTGGGGCGAGAAACACCCATCAGCTCCGCAACTTCTTCCTGCATCATGTTCTCATAGTCCAAAAGACGGATTGCCTCATATTCTGCTAAATCGAGCGTAATGGCTTGCCTGTAATTTGTCCGCATCCACATCGGTCTAAAGCCTTTGACCACCGGTAGATCGTGTAATGTTCGCGGTCTCTTTGCGCGTGCCATATTAGCTCCTAAATCTTTATTTT
>DUNQ01000006.1 GCA_012839325.1 Candidatus Cloacimonadota bacterium | reverse complement strand
CAAGGATTATCATGAGCCGTATACGAGACCCGTACGTACGGTTCTGTGAGAGGGATGATGCTGGACTAATTACCCAGCATCACCCTACTCGATGACCTGATATTTTCTGACCCCTCATAACTCCCTGCAATACCGTCTCTTACCCATTGGATACAGCTTATCATTTGGTGTAGATACGCTCATGGCTATGACCACATCATGACCATATCATCACCAGAATCCAATAAGGAAGCAGTGGGAGAAGCATCTGGTTATGGCAATAAAAAAGAGGCATGACAGATTGTTTCAGCATGCCTCTATAACAATAGTAGGATGGGTTTAGAAATATCTCTTCATGCGAGCTAAAGCCTCATCTTTGCCGATGATTTGTAAAGTTGTGGGCAGATCAGGACCCTGCGGCTGGCTGATGAGCGCAAGCCTAAGTGGGGTATAGAAATGCCTGCCTTTGATTCCTGTTGCAGCAATGCTGTCTTTTGTCATTTGATTAATCGAGTCCGCATCGCTTATGTCTATATCAACTATGCGATTGTGCATGTCTTCCAAAACCTTTTTTGCGTCCTCGCTTGAGATCATTTCTTGATTCTCTTCGTCAAGAGGAGTGCGGGAGAGGAAGTTTGCGGCATATTCGGCAATCTCGGGAAGCAGAGAACATCTTTGTCGCGCTGCTTCAACCATCTTTAGATAGCGACTTTCGTCCTTTGTATCTTCTTCATTAAACCATCTCTTGGCGCGCTCAGCAATCTCTTCAAGGGGGAGACTGCGCATGTATTGACCGTTCATCCAGATCAGCTTCGTTTGGTCGAATACTGCACCGGACTTACTAACTCTTTCAAAGCTAAAGGCTTCACAAAGCTCATCCATGCTGTAAAACTCTCTATCATCAGCTGCATGCCAGCCTAAAAGTGCAACGAAATTAATGAGAGCTTCTTTGAGGAAACCCCTTTCAAAATATGACTCTACGGCTACATCATTCATCCTTTTACTTAACTTAGACCTGTCAGTGTTAAGAATGAGAGGGAGATGCACCCACTTTGGAGCTTCCCAGCCGAAGCATTCATAAAGCCAGACGTGCTTGGGGGTGGAGGAGAGCCATTCATCACCGCGGATGACGTGGCTGATTTCCATATAATGGTCGTCCACCACGGCTGCAAGGTGATAGGTGGGGAAGCCGTCGGACTTGATCAAAACTTGGTCGTCGGATTGATCGGCGTCTATTTCAACCTCGCCGCGAACGATGTCTTCAAAAACAAACTTTCTATCGTCTGGCATGCGTAGGCGGATTACGTGCTCAGTTCCTGCGTCCAGCTTGGATTGGACATCTTCTTTGCTGAGGCTCATGCAACGTCTGTCATACTTCATTGCTTCGCCCTTGGCTTGCTGTTCATCACGCATTTGATCTAAGGTTTCCGGGCTGCAAAAGCAGTGATATGCTTTGTTTTCATTAAGCAATCTTTGAGCGTGTTCTGTGTAGAGCTCAAGTCTCTCAGATTGTGTGTAAGGTGCGTGCTTTCCGCCGATTATGGGGCTTTCGCTAAAGTCAATGCCAAGCTCATGGAGCACCTTAACGAGGTTTTCGGCGGCTCCTTCTACTTCTCTATTCTGATCCGTGTCTTCGATACGCAGGATGCATGCGCCGTCCATCTTCCTTGCAAATAAGTAGTTATATAATGCGGTGCGCATTCCGCCGATGTGTAAATATCCTGTGGGACTGGGAGCAAATCTTACTCTGATATTGTTCATTTATTTTCTCCAATAAAATAGTTGTAATAATCTGTTAAATGTTTGTTTACCACTCTGTAATGAGGGTCGTAATGCTCATGAAAAAGCTTTGAATGAGAGGGAATAATGCCGTAATTGGCGAGCGTGATCGTCTCTTGCCATTGCTTTTGATCTGCGGGAAGGAGCTCTTGAAAGCTGTCTATAAAGCCGGGCCAAAGCTTATGAAAATTGTTATTTAGATCGGAATCGTCAATGCAGGAAGCGAGCATCCAATCGGTAAGCATCTCACTATCTTTCATACTATTAAGATCAATCAAGCTGAGGCTAAGCCTAATATAAGTATCACCAAGTTCTTGCACAGCTGGATGATAAGAGGCATCCATGGCAGTCGTTTCATCATATATCATCTGTGCCATTATGTCCTTTTCTCTTCTCATGTGCGAAGGTCCGCTATCTGCATGAAAGAAATACTTATAGAGGTCTATGGGCTCGCTGTGGGGATGAACCTTCAGCGCGGCTTTTGCCATTGCTTTGACCTCATCAATAGTGAGTTTAGAGAGCATCATGCACCACCTCGCCTTCTCTGATGATGGCTTTGACTTGCTTTTTGGTGTCTGTGATGTCGATCGAAGGTAGGCTGCCGAGGGCGCTGAAATCTGCGGCAAAGCCTTTCTTTATCTTGCCTAAGCTATCTTCATCATGTGAGAGCCAAGCGGCATTCTCGGTGTAGATTGCAATGGCATCCTTGAGGCTGAGCCGCTCATCAGGGTTTGTATGATTAAGAAGTGCCTGTAAAGACATAACTATATCAAGCTCAGTGATATACCAATCCGAGGAGCCCGTGACTTTTACGCCCTTATCAAGCAAACTCGCAAAACGGTTCATTTCAAAGGTTTTGTCCTTGCCCAGCATGCGAGCATAAAAGCCTTCCTCGCCGCCCCAAAGCAGGTCAAAAGAGGGTTGCATCACCGCTGCTGCCCTTGATTTTGCTATCTCGTCCACGAGGCTATCAGGTGTGATTTCACAATGGATAAGCTGGTGTCTGAGATCGCGGCTATCTGTTTGTTCCAAATCAAGATAGATATCATTGATCTGCTTGATTGCGAGGTCGCCAATGCAGTGCACGGCTACTTGCAGATCGTTCTGATGCGCGCGCGTAATAAAGGCTTTCCAGAAGTCGTCTGTCTGGTAGAGAATTCCTCTCTCACCGCTACCGGCATAACTGAATGACAGCGCAGCGGTCTTGCTGCCGATGGAGCCATCAGCTAAGATGCAACCGCCCACGCGAGTAGCTCCCGCATCCAATGCAGCGTCGATATTAAAAGATTGAGGGTAAATGGTATAGCGCACCGCAAAGTCGCTCAAACGGTCTCTGATCAGCTCGTAATGCGTGATAGACATATCGGCATCTCCAATCATGGTGTGAATGCCAGTAAAGCCGCCCTTGAGCGCTATTTGAGCCGCTGCATGATATGCCTCGATGATGATGTCTTGGTCTAAGCTCTTGTGAAACCAATGCACGGCGAGATCGTTGTCATAGCCACGTAGCACTTCATCTTGAGCATCATGAAGCATGCCATTATCACGGATATTATTCAGAGCAAAGCTATTGACAATGCAGGAATGGCCGTCTATCCTGCGCAACACTAAGTTCTTATTCGGCAAAACCTTGTCTAATTCACGCCTCGTGGGAAAGCGCTTCTCTTTAATGAGGCTCTCATCGAAGTTCCAGGCGAAGATATATCTGCCTTTATTGGGGGAATATTCATTGATGAGTTCCAAGACATCCGAGATGCTTCCGGCAGGGGAGAGGTCGATCATCATGGAATAGAGCCCGCCCTCGAAGCTGTGTGTGTGGGTATCTATAAAGCCGGGAAATACGTAATTGCCGCCCAGATCAACGCCGCGGAACTTACCCTGCGGCAGCTTTCTGTGTAGCTCGGCTATCTTGCCGTCTTTCACGCCGATAGCCACTATCTCGGGATCGATCTTGCCGTCAATCCACCATTTCGCGTTGTGAAATATCTTCATAATATTCCCTCATTTTGCATGTCTTTAAGCGTCTTGTAAAAGAGATGGACGGGGAAGCCCATCACGTTGAAATAACAGCCTTCGATGCGCCTCACAAATTGGCTTCCAAAGCCTTGTATGCCATAGGCTCCGGCTTTGTCCATGGGCTCGTCGGTGGCGATGTAATCCTTGATCTCGCCTTCGTTCATCTCTGCGAAATATACGCCGCTGATCTCATGAACAGTCCTGATGGCATCGCCTTTCTGTATGCAGAGTCCGGTGATCACATCATGTCTTTTGCCCTCAAGCGCAGAGAGGAAGTCAAATGCTTCAGTTTTATCCTTAGGCTTGCCGAGAATCTTCCCTTCGAGCACGACGATGGTATCCGCTGCGACGATGATCTCGGAACTATCACCATCAGACGCAGCTAATGCTTTATTCTTAGCATTTTCCTCAGCCTGACTCGCCGGCGAACAATCCAAGATTGGCTCTTCGACATCACTGACCCTCGCAGAAAAGCTCAGACCGAGCATTTTAAAGAGCTCATGCCTCCTCGGCGAGGAAGATGCCAGCACAAGTCTATGTTTCTTTATAATCTTATCTATCATGTTTAAATCCTTTCGCGACATAGTTTCACGACGCTATTTACAGTCAACTGTTTTCTGAAATGAAAAATAATGCTTGCCTAATTTACGTGTATCAGAAATACTGCCTCAAAACAAATAAAACAAGATCAGGAGGATCCCACATGGAACGCGTACATAATTTTAACGCAGGTCCCGCAGTACTGCCCGAAGAGGTTATGAGGGAAGCACAAGCGGACTTTTTCAACTACAAAGGAAAGGGCTTATCCGTCATGGAAATGAGCCACCGCAGTAAAGACTATCAAGAAATCATCGACCAAACTTATGCAAGAGTAAAAAGCATATACGGTCTCGGCGATGACTATGATGTTCTCTTCATCCAAGGTGGCGCAAGCATGCAGTTTCTCATGACTCCCATGAACTTTGCAGCTGAAGGAAAAGAAGTAAACATCATTCACACCGGCGTATGGTCTAAAAAGGCTATCGAACAGGCAAATCTCATTGGCAAGAAAGTGCACGTTGCTGCATCCAGTGAAGACAAGAAATTCTCATACATCCCCAAAGGATATGAGCTTTCTGACAACCCTGCCTATTTGCATATTACTACAAACAATACCATTTATGGTAGCGAATGGCAGATCGATCCGGAAGTTCCCGCCGGAGTTCCCTTAATCGCAGACGCCAGCTCAAACTTCATGAGCAAACCCATGGATGTAAACAGATATTCTCTGATTTATGCCGGTGCACAGAAGAACGTAGGTCCTGCAGGTTGCGTAGTTGTGATCGTTAAGAAAGACTATCTCAATACCATCAACGAAGGGCTTCCTTCAATGCTGGATTACAACACCTATCACAAAGCCGGTTCAATGTTTAACACTCCTCCCACCTTCACGATCTATATGATCGGTCTCGTTCTTAAATGGATCGAAAACTTTGGTGGATTGGACAAGGTTCACCAGCATAACCTCACCAAAGCCGGATACATCTATGATGTGATCGACAAATCAGATGGCTTCTACAAAGGTCATGTGGTTGCTGAAGACCGCTCACTCATGAACATTACCTTCAGACTTTCCAGCGAAGAGCTCGAAGCTAAGTTCATCAGCGAAGCAGCCGCAAAAGGCATGATCGGACTGAAAGGACACCGCTCCACAGGCGGATGCCGCGCCAGCACATATAACTCACTCCCGCTGCCCGCTGCAAAAGCCCTCTCCGAATTCATGACCGAATTCATGAAAAATAACGGTTAATTAATAACCCAATAATATGCACTGCCCTTCTTGATGATTTTAGAAAGTTAAGAAGGGCAGTATTTTAACTGCTACATTTTACCTGAGAAAAGAGGTGTCATGACGGTTTTATCACTACTATTGCGCGGCGGCATACTGATGTATGTCCTTGGCATAATCTCAATTGCGGCGATTGCCATTATCATCGAGAAGTATATGCACTTTCGCAAGGCGAGGAAGGCTAATGTCCTTTTGATGGATATGATCAAGGATTGTTCGAGCAAGAGTGAAGCTCAAAAGATGCTGGAAGAGATGGATGACACTGCTCCGCTCAGCTCGCTTTTGAATCAGCTTCTTCAGATAGAGAGTAATGACCTCGATCTCATCAATCAAAGCATGGAAGCCGCAGCGGCAGTGGAGCTTAGCAAGCTGGAAAGAGGGCTGACTTGGCTGAGCACTTTCTCGGCGATCGGCCCGCTCATAGGCTTTCTGGGAACCGTGATAGGCATGGTGCGCGTCTTTATGAACATCGAGTCTCACAGCGGCGGCGGAGTGGATATCAGTCTCTTGGCAGGCGGCATCTGGGAAGCAATGCTCACCACGATCGGTGGCCTTGTTGTAGGCATCATCACCATCATATTCTATAACGATCTCGTGCAAAAGCTTGAAGTTTTAGTGCAGGAGATGCAAGACGCCGGCAATCAAATGATAGCAAGATTCAAGGGCAAAGATGAAGCTTAAGTCCACCCGGAAGAGCATCTCTTCTACTATGCTTATATCGATGACGGACGTAGTGTTCCTGCTCATCATATTCCTGCTTATTGTATCTAATTTCAGCAGTCAATGCGGACTGACTGTCAAGCTGCCTATATCAAGTACTTCCAGCCGACATACCCTTCAGAATATAGAGATCAATATCTATAAAAACGGTAAGATCTATTATAATGATACACCTATGAGTATCAAAGAATTAGCCGATGCTTTATCAAGTGGTTTCACGGATGAGAATAGCATTGTGAGAATCTCTGCAGAAGCTGACATTGCACTGCAGAGAGTGATAGACATTATGGATGTGGTAAAAGCATCCGGATATGACAGAATCTTTGTGGCAACAGAGAACGTTGCACGATGAATATCGAGGTCGACCACAGATGAATAAAGATCAAGTGCTTAGACTCCTGAGGCATCCTGTCTCATACTCTGTGAGCCTGCATGTCCTTTTTATGCTTGTCTTTGCACTGTGGCAACTGAATGTAGAGCCAAAGAAGAGCTGGCATAGCTTTGAATGGTTCACACAGACAACGTTGTTTGAGCCGATAAGTCCTGATAAAGCTCATCTTACAGGCTCAGATGTAAAGCATGGTCTCTTGACGGCGGATGAGCTCTTAGAGCAGATCTCGGCAAGAGAAGAGGCAAACTCCTCAAGTATTATAGAAATGCCGATGTTCTCGCAGGATAGCACGGCAGCAAATGACATGGACTTTTTGCAAGATGATATAAGACCGATAACTGATGGTATAAACAGCATAGGATATGGCGAAAGAACCTTGCAATTGCAGGGCAAGAGTGATGCATTCTTTATTCGTGAAATAGTGCCTGCTATCACGCCGCTAATGGACGATAATGTGGTGGTAGAGTTCAGGTTAGACCGCGAAGGCAAAGTGCTCATGAGCTCGATAAACGTTGTCTCATATCGCAGGGCAGAACACTATCAATCACTTCGTAAGGCAATGGAAGACTGGAAGTTTGGTTTCACGGGCAAATATGATCCTGAACAGGTATATAGAATACGCTGCAAATTTACGGTAAGGTAATGAGTCATGAGCCACATACGAGATAGAATGCCCTTAGAGACTCCCAAGATAATGGGGATAGTAAACCTTACTGAGGATTCTTTCTCTGATGGCGGTAAATATATAGCTCATGATGATGCGATCAAACATGCTAAAGAGCTGATCTCGCATGGCGCAGACATCATTGATCTTGGTGCTGAGTCCACACGTCCCGGCTCTGATGGCATTAGTGCAGAGCAGCAATTAGAGCGGCTGCTGCCGATCATTAGGAAGCTAAAGCAGGAGCATCCTGACACGATTATATCTGTGGATACTCAAGACAGCATTGTTGCAAAAGAAGCAATAGAGCAGGGTGCAAGCATGATAAACGATATATCAGCGCTCAGAAAAGACGAGAACATGGCGAAGCTGTTAGCTTCAAACCCGGATGTGAGCGTTGTCTTGATGCACATGCAAGGCACGCCGCAAACCATGCAGGAGAACCCTTGTTATGAGGACGTTCTAAGTGAGGTTCTTGCCTTTCTCAAAGAGAGAATAGAGCATGCCCAAAGCCATGGTATCAGCAAGGATAGGATAATAATAGACCCCGGTATAGGCTTTGGAAAGAACTTGCAACACAATCTGACTTTGCTCGCAAACCTAAAGGCTTTCAAAAAGCTGGGAGTGCCCATCATGTTAGGCGCAAGCCGCAAGCGTTTTATAAACTATATTTCACCTGCGCCGGCGGACAGGAGAATAGCCGGCTCACTTGCCACCACCCTTCTTGCCCTGGATGCAAAGCTCGATTACATCAGGGTTCACGATGTTTTTGAACATCATCAATTCATCAAAGTTTTAGCCGCAGTCAATGGAGGTTGACAATGGGATTTCTGATACCTCGCTTCAAAGACATAGTTGATATTTTCATCATCGCTTTCTTGATCTACCAATCTTTTCTCATCATTCGCAAATCAGGCGGATATCAGGTGCTTTGGGGACTGTTTTTCATTCTCTTTCTCTACTTTTTGGCAAGCATATTCGAGCTTCAAGTGCTCAGCTCATTACTCAGCGGCGTAAGGACTTACTGGATCATGGCGATAGTGATATTATTTCAGCCGGAGCTACGTGCGATCATCTCAAAGTTCAATTTAGCAAGAGAGTTTCAATCTGTGTTCAACAGGACTGAAGGCACGAGCGTATATACCCCAATCATCGACGCTGTCTCTTCCATGAGCATGCGCAAGACCGGCGCGCTGATCGTGCTGGAAAACAAGCGTAAGCTCAACGAGTATATACACAATAGCGAGATGATAGACTCCGTGATATCCACACGCTTGATACTCACTATCTTCAACACCAAGAGCGTTTTACACGATGGCGCAATCATAGTGCGCGGCAATAGAATAGTCGCTGCAAAGGTAGTATTACCCCTTTCTAAAAACAGCGAATATTCCCGCAAATTCGGCACGCGCCACCTCGCCGGAATAGGCATCACAGAGAATACCGACGCCGTAGCTATCATAGTATCCGAAGAAACCGGCAATGTATCCGTAGCCAAAGCCGGTGTGATCAACGTTGACATCGCCTTTGAAGAGCTGATGCAAATCTTGACCGATGCAGGAAAATAAGAAAGCCTTCAGGATTGTAATCACCGGCAATATAGGCAGCGGTAAGAGCCAATTTTGCAAGTATCTTGAGGAGTTTGGCGAGAGAATAGTCTATGCCGATGAAGTAGCGCGCGAAGTATTCATAGAGAATCGCGAGCTATGGCTACAAAGATGGGGAAGAGGTATACTCACAGACTCCGAGGTAGATAGAAAGAAGGTCGCCGAGATAGTGTTCAAAGACAGAGCAGAACTGGATTTCCTGAACGCAAACACCCACCCACAGACCATAGCAAGATTTGAAGAGATCAGCCGAGAGACGGAGGAAAGATATGTGCTATTTGAGGTTCCGCTACTCTTTGAAGCAAAGATCACCCATCTATTTGACTACATTGTTTTGGTGACCGCCGACAGAGATTTAGTATTAGAACGCCTCGCAATCCGCAATCCCAATGATATAGAAAACATGAAACTCCGCTTAGATTCACAAATACCTGACGAGGAAAAGATAGAGAAATCCAATCTCGTGATATATAACAACGGCACAAAAGAAGAGTTGAAAGAAGCAGCATTTAGCTTCACAAAGCTCATCCCCGACCTGTTAGATCACCCCTTCCAGGGCAACATATAGCTTTTCACCTCTTCATTATAATACCTATCCGTCATCGTAGCAATGAAATCCCGCACTTGCTCAGCCGGCTCAAACCTATCCAAATAGATATCATTCTTATGATTCAAGAAGTGTTTGAATATCTTTGAATCCCGATTATCGCTCATAATATCCGAGAGATATTTATCGAACATAATGCGCATCGTGCGGTGAATGATAGCATTAGACTTCTTCACATTATCATCGGTATAGATGCGGCGATAGTTAAACTTCTTTAGCTCATAGAGATGATGCGAGGTTTCCTCGTCAAAAGCGATATAATCTTTCTCATAACTATTGATGATCACGCTCTTCACCAAAGTATCGATGATCTGACTATTTCTATTGCCCAAGAACTCAACTTGCTCCTTAGGTAATTCATTACGCCTAAGTATGTTATAGCGAATCGCATCCTCAATATCTTGCCCGATATAGGCGATGGTATCCGTGATTCTCACCACGCAGCCCTCGAGTGTGGAGGGCATCCAATCCATATTGCCGCCCGCCTTCTTGATCTTGACATAATTTTGTATATCTTCTTCAGTTTTATTCATTTGCGGAATGAGCTGAGTATTATGAACCTCGCCATCGTGTGAGATAATTCCATCGCGAACCTGAAAGGTAAGATTCAGCCCCTCGCCGCGATTGGAGATATTATCTATGATATGCAAAGACTCGACATTATGATGAAATTGACCAATCCCCGCAGCCTCACAGCTTTCACTGAGCGCCTTTTCACCATCATGCCCGAAGGGAGTGTGTCCCAAATCGTGCCCCAAGGCGATAGCTTCGATAAGCTCGATATTGAGCCTGAGATATTTGCCGATAGTCCTGCCAATCTGCGAAACATAGGCGATGTGGAGATTGCGATTGGTCATCTCCTCATCGATGAGATTGGTGAAGGAAAAGACCTGCGTCTTCCCGTGATAGCGCCTGTATGCACCGCTATAAAGGATGCGATCCCTATCAATGGCAAATCGTGAACGCAGGATATCTTGCTCCTCCGGCTTGATACGCCAAGCATTCTTAT
>DUNQ01000043.1 GCA_012839325.1 Candidatus Cloacimonadota bacterium | reverse complement strand
CAGTGTTCAGATGCGTAAAGCATATACCAGCGCAGGTGATAGGCAGTTAGCGCTTTATATTAACGACAACCTCGTAGCTGAATCCATTACCTTTGGCGGCCCTTCGGGTGCCGATGACACTGTTCACGACTTTGTGGTAAACGGTGTGAATGTTCCCGGTGAAGTAGTCATAGAACTCAGGAACATCCAAGGTGGAACCCAAAATCGCCAAGTGACCATCGATAACATCACATGGACGGAATATGGAAGCGGAATGGACTTCGTAAGCAACCCCACTTTCAACCCTCCTGCCGGACATTATGAAGAACCTATTGATGTAGAGATTTCAACAGACACCGATGGCGCCAGCATCTATTACACGCTTGATGGCAGCATGCCTTCGGATCAATCCACACCTTATACCGAGCCTATCCATATTAGCGTTCCCACCACCATCAAAGCGATCGGATATGCGCCTGATTATGAACCCAGTGCGGTCGTGACAGCTGATTATGGCTTCGTCGTGCCCATCTCTAATATCAATATGCTGAGAATGGAAATAGCCGATGATGACATTGTTTATAAACTCACCGGCGATGCGATCCTTACCTATAAGCGCACTACGCGTAATCAAAAATATGTGCAGGATGCTACTGGCGCAATCTTGATTGACGACGCTCCCGGCGTGATCACCACGAACTATGAACTCGGCGATGCAATCAATGGCTTAACCGGAAAGCTCAGCCTTTATTTCGAGACCTTGCAATTCATACCCACGGCTGATCCCGGTCCTGCAGTGTCCGAAGGCAACCCCTTGCCCGAATTGAATCTAACAGTAGCTGATATCAATAGCGACATCGGTTTCAACGAATATCAAGCATGTCTGGTTACTATCCATGATGTGACCCTGGAAGACGCTCCCGGACTCTTTGAAGGTGGACAGAGTTATGACCTCACGGATGCAACCGGTCTCATGACATTCAGAACAGCTTTCACGGAATCGGATTACCTTGGAACCGACATGCCCACAGGAGCTTTCACAGTTCGCGGACTTATCGGTCATTTCCAAAATACCGCTCAGATCACCCCTCGTGATTTGTCTGACATCAATCCCGTTTCAAATGAAGATGATACCAATACTCCCGCTCCCATTAAGCTGATCGGGAACTACCCCAATCCCTTCAATCCCGAAACGACGATTCAATTCCACATGGACGAAGCAGCTGATGCAAACATTTCTATTTACAACCAAAAAGGTCAGCTGGTAAAGAGCCATAATATCGCCCACGCAGCTGCCGGAATGAATAGCTATGTGTGGAACGGACAGGATGATAGCGGCAAGACTCTCAGCAGTGGAATCTATTTCTTCCGCCTCAAATCCGGAGCTTATAGCTCAAGCAAGAAAATGATATTAATGAAGTAAATTGAAAATAAAGAGCCATATATTCAGCCTGCTTGCGATCTGCATGTGGTCTTCTTTAGAGCTTTCAGGAAAGCTTTTGGGAGATCAGATGACGCCTTATTCGATTACGGCTTGGCGGTTTTTGATCGGCGGGATGGTGCTCTTGCCTTTTGCGCTAAGAGATATGGCTAACAAAGACATAAAAATAAAAGCGAGCGGCATGCTGAAGCTCGGCTTATTGGGGATACTCAATGTCGTGATCAGCATGCTGCTTCTTCAATTTGCAATACACTATGGCAAGGCGTCGCTGACAGCGGTGATTGTGAGCATGAACCCACTGTTCGTAAGCCTTTTTGCCCATCTCATCTTAAAAGAGAATATCAATAAACACCATATTGTGAGCCTCGTCTTGGGTGCATTGGGCTTGATCGTGATCATCTTAGGCGAGAAAGACTTTCTGCATAGCACATTCATAAATCTACCCCTGGGGATTGTTTTCGCAATCTTAGCCGGGATCACCTTCGCACTCTACACCGTTCTCACGAAGAAGGCTATTGCCAGCTACGGCAACCTTTTTACAAACTCATTTACCTTCCTTTCCGGCGCTGTAATACTTACGGTCATAAACTTCATATTGAAGATAGATATGAGCTTCGAGCCCAGCCTCAGCAATATCCTTATCATCCTATATTTAGGTGTATTTATCTCCGGCATCGCATACATTCTCTATTTCAAAGCCATGGAAGAGCTTACGGCATACAAGACATCGCTTTATTTCTTTTTGAAGCCGGCGCTTGCATCCATCTTGGCATATTTAGTTTTAAAAGAAATGCTTTCAACCGTGCAAATTGTAGGGATAATCCTGGTGATGCTCGCACTTAGCCGAGGGATATGGCAAAAGCTTTATGAGCGAAATAAATCTTAAGAAGAACATATCCTTTACCACTGTAGCACAAGCGATTACGATGCTTACGGCATTCGTGGTCAATTGGTTTCTTGCGCGCTTTTTAGGTCCCGATCTCAGGGGACGATATGTTTATCTTTTTACAGTGAACTCGGTGGTTTGGATGCTCTTCGATCTCGGGGTTTCAAAGTCTTTTATGTATAGCCTACAAAGAGAGAAGGCCGATCCACGGGCGCTTTATAGCCTCACTTTGGTGACTTTTGGCGTGAGCATCTTAGTGAGTTTGCTCATCTTCGGATTCTTCTCAGACAGCATCTTAGGTGGCGCGGAATACCATCCCGTCGTGATAATAGCGTTAGCACTATACATTGCCATGTTCTTGATGCACAACCGACAAAAGGTGATATCCATAGGCATGAACGAGATCAAGGACTATTCTCTGCAATTGATGCTTCCCTCCATTCTTTTCATGGTCTTGATCTTGCCGCTATTTTGGACTTTCAAACAGTCTTTTCGCATGGAAAGCAGCTTCCTTTTATATGCGCTGACCATGTTTATCGTGATAAGCATATTTCACGTAAGGATAGTAAAGCAAACCTCTTTTAAGTTTATCTGGGACAAGGTTCTCATAAAAAGCTCCTATATAATGGGCTTCAGGGCATTCCTCAGCGAATATATGCTCATCATGATGACGCGCGTGGACATGCTGATACTCAAGCATCTCTCTTCTTTTGCTGATTTGGGTGTATATGCTTTAGCGATCAATTTCGTGGATATTATCAACGTCACCAGCAATATGATCGGCATCGTGATCCTCAATAAGTTTGCGGCTTTAAACGATGATAATGCCTCTCTTGAGATCCTCAGAAAGGTGTTTGTTCTGATGATCATGTTCAACGTGGTGTGCATTGTCGGGATGGCAGTCTTGGGTCCTTTTGTGATCAACTTCATGTACACAAATGAATATATCGGCGCATACAAAGCATTCATGTATATGGTCCCCGCGATTTTCGGGCTCACTTTGGGCTCTTTATTCAATACCTTTCTTTGGAGCAAGGGCTTCCCGGTTTTCACCATCGTTGCGCCTTTTATCGCCACTGCCATCAAGAGCTTGATCAGCTATTTAATCATCCCCATATATGGTTACAACGGGGCTGCAATCTCTTCATCCATAGTATATCCGCTGTGGTTCCTGATCTTGTTAGTGTGGTATTTCACTACCCACAAAGAGAGTAAGATAGGCAGCCTGATTACCAGAAAAGAAGATTTTATCGACTTATACCAAATAGTTCAATCTGTATTTAACAAAATTAGAGGAAATAATGAGAGTAATATTTATCAATAGTATATATCCGAACCCGGCTGAGCCCATGAAGGGCAACTTCGTTTTGAAGAACCTCGCGCACTATCCCAAAGATGTTGATGTAGAAGTGATTGCACCGGTAGGGTTTTTTGTTCAAAAGAGAAGAAAGAGCTCACAGAGAGTTCCTTTTGTCAGATACGAGGAGTTTGAGGGGCGTAAAATCAGAATATGGCATCCGCGATTCTTACTCTTGCCGAGAAATATAATGCGAGCCTTTGTCCCTGCATTTGAGAGACTTGCCATCGCGCCGATATTGCGTTATCTGAATAAGCGTAAAAAGATAGATGCTCTGCACATCAATTTCTGCTTCCCGGATGGAGTGGCTGTTGCAAGTCTCGCGCGCAAAATGGGGATTCCCTATGTGATCACCGAGCATCAAGCCGTTCTGGAAACGCTTTTATCAATCAATTACATGAATAAACTGATGTTGCCGGCATATCATGGTGCGGACAAGATCATTGCGGTTTCAGATCACACCAGAAATATCATCTTAAGTCATGGAGTATCAAAGAACAATGTTATTGTTGTGCCCAATGGAATCGATACCGATCTCTTTACTCCTCAAACTTCCGGCGGCGAGATCAAAAAGCTTATATACATAGGCTATTTGGTGGAGCATAAAGGAGTTCACGTGCTATTGGAGGCTTTGTCAAAGGTGGGGGATAGCTCTCTGAAGCTAAGCATTGTGGGTGATGGAGTCTATAGAGAAGAGCTGGAAAGATTAACCGTGAAATACGAGCTGCAAGAGCAAGTTGACTTCCTCGGAAGCAAGACGGCAAGCGAGGTTGCACAGCTTCTCAAAGAGCATGACGCGCTCGTGCATCCCAGCTTCATCGAAAGCTTTGGTATCACCGTTATCGAAGCCATGGCATCCGGTTTGCCCGCTTTGGCGACGCGCAACGGGGGCAGTGAATACATTATCACCGATGAGACCGGAATCATCGTGCCGCCAAAGGATAGCGACGCCTTTGCAGAGGGCATAAAACTGCTGATTTCCACCGATTGGGATAGAGAACATATCAGGGAATATGCCACAGAAAACTATGACATTCGTAGCGTGGTGAGAAAGACGATTGAGCTATATCCAAAGCCCAAACACGAGCCCGTTGCCTGCCATATCAGCTCTGTTCACAAAAGAAATGATGTAAGGATATTTTACAAGCAATGCACCAGCCTCGAAAAAGCCGGATATAAGGTTCATCTCTTGGTTGCGGACGGCATGAGACACGAGCGTAAAGACGGAATCATTATCCAAGATGTAGGCACTGTTCAAAGCCGTATACAGCGCATGCTTGTAGTGCCTTTTAGGCTACTCAGAAAAGCCCTATACATCCAAGCTGATATCTATCAGATTCACGATCCTGAACTCATTCCCATGGCGATTGTCCTGAAGCTAATCAGTCGTAAGCCCGTAGTTTATGACATGCACGAATCCTATTCTTGCCTATTCACTCACAAGGAATATATGAATAAGCTCCAAAGCTTTATCTTTTCAAAAGGTATAAGAATAGTGGAAAATACCGCGCTGAAAATCCTGGATAAAGTAATCACAGTCACCGAACATATTTCAAAGATGTTTGGCGGCATCCCCGTGATTCACAACTATCCCATACTCGCTGAATGGGAAGATGTTTCCGTCTCAAAAGAGCGCTATGAAAGCCGCAATGTTTGCTATTTAGGAAGCATCACACGTGAGCGCGGCATCTTCGAGATGGTCAATGCGATAGAGAATATCGATTGCACTTTGCATCTTGCAGGTAGATTTGAAGAGCCTGAAGTGAGAGAAGAAGTGAGCAAATTGCCCGGATTCAGCAAGGTCGTGGAACATGGTTTCATCAATAGAAAGCAGGCAGCCGAGCTTTTAGGAAGCTGCGCACTGGGAATTCACCCGCTCTATCCGAATCCGAATTATACCTATAGTTTGCCCACAAAGATGCTTGAATATATGGCTGCATCGCTACCCATCCTTGCTTCAAATATCCCGATAAACATGGAACTGCTTGACAGCTCCAAAGGCGGCAGATATGTTGACCCGAAGGATGTCAAAGCACTTTCACAAGGCATAGAAGAGATGCTTTCTGATCCCGATATGCTTGCCCAACAAGGACTTGCCGGCAAGAACTTTGTCTTTAGCCAGATGTCTTGGGAAGCTGAACAGGAGAAATATTTGCAGATATATTCCGAGCTGCTGAATAAGGAGATAAATTGAAAATCCTCTTTTTGAGTTCCAGAATACCGTATCCGCCCGATAGGGGAGACAAGGTGCGAACCTTATTCTTCTTACGAGAATTGAATAAATTAGGTGAACTTACCTTAGTTTCTTTGGTGGATAAATCCATCGACGCCGAGGCTATGAGCGTTCTCGAAAAAGAGATTCCTCATACCCATTTTATTGAGCACACAAAGCAGCGCGCGCTGAAAAACATGGTCTTCAACATACCCTCAAAAACTCCCTTCCAGGTTGCGTATTACAAGAATAGCAATCTCATGAAAAAGCTCCAAGAATTGAAGGAAGAGAACCACTATGATCTGGTTTATACCCATCTTATCCGCATGGTGCCTTATGCCAAGATATTTAGTGAAAGCCAGGTGATCTTGGATTATACGGATTGTATTTCGCTGGAATATAAGCGCAGTTTGGAGCACATCAGCGGGATCAGGAAGCTTTTCTTTTCCATCGAGAGCGAACGCACTGCAAAATATGAACTTGCAACCGCAAATCTCTTTGCAGAAAACTGGGTAATCTCGCCTGTGGATATCAGCACGATGGGGCTTAAAGATCACAAACGTAGCCTCATCATGCCAAATCAGGTGTATATCCCCGAAAAGATTGCAGATTCAAAGCTTAAAAACAGGCTTGTATTCACCGGAAATATGAGCGTTCCGCATAACGTCGTGGCGGCCGAGAATGTTGCCAATAAGATTATGCCGGCGCTACTTAGGGAATATCCCCAGCTTAATTTCTATATCGTAGGCGCAAATCCCAGTGCAGAAATTAAGGCGCTGCATGGTAAGAACAATACCCACGTTCTGGGCTTTGTGGATGATCTTTATGAAGAGCTTTATAAGAGCGATATCTTCGTCGCGCCCCTGTATTTTAGCGCAGGAATCCAAAATAAGGCGCTGGAAGCAATGGCTTGCGGCATCCCCGTGGTCACCACTCCAAACGTGGTCGAAAGCCTCAAAGGCGACGACGAGGTGGATATCATGTCTGCCGAGGATAATAATGCCTTTGTAGAGAAGATCAAGGTATTGCTCGATAACGAACAAACCAGGGCTCAGATCGGGAAATCCGGTAGAGCGCTGATTGCTAAAACATATTCTTGTGAAGCGGTGACCGAGCTCATCGCCGAGCGCGTAAACATATTAACTGAAAAGAATTAAAGGAGAAGTCATTCCATGACGAAACTTAGACTTGGGCTCATCGGCTGTGGCCGGATCTCTAAAAACCATTTTGAAGCCATCACACAGATTCCGGAAGCGGAGTTTGTGGCGGTCTGTGATACCAATGAAGAAAAGGCAAAGCTGGCAGCAGAAACCTATGGTATCAAAGGCGTTTATACAAATCATCATCAGATGCTGAAAGAAGAAAAGCTTGATTTGGTATCTATTTGCACGCCAAGTGGTTTGCACCCTGCGCAAGGCGTGGATGTCGCCAATGCCGGCGTTCACGTTCTCACGGAAAAGCCGATGTCCACCAATATTGCCGATGCGGATCGCCTCATCAGAGCCTGTGATGATAACAATGTTGAGCTCTTTGTAGTGAAGCAAAATCGACTCAACAGCACAATGGAGCTTCTGAAGAAAGCCATTGATAAAGAAAGATTTGGGCAGATTTATTTTGCTCAGGCGAACGTTTTCTGGCAGCGTCCTCAGTCCTATTATGATGCTGAAAATTGGCGTGGCACCTGGGAGTTTGACGGCGGTGCTTTCATGAATCAGGCAAGCCATTATGTGGATGCAATTTATTGGCTCTTAGGCAATGTGGACAGCGTTTCGGCATATACCTCCACCATGGCGCGCAAGATCGAAGCCGAAGATACCGGCTCGGCGATACTCAAGTTTCGCAGCGGTATCATCGCCTCAATCAATGTCACTATGCTCACCTATCCCAAAAACTTTGAAGGCTCTATCACCATTATCGGTGAGAAGGGGACCGTTAAGATCGGCGGAGTTGCCGTGAATAAGGTTGAGAAGTGGGAATTTGAAGAGTACGACGATGATGATAGAGTGATATTTGACTCAAACTACAACCCGCCAAATGTTTACGGCTTTGGTCATAGCTATTATTATCAAAATGTGATAGATGTTCTCTTGGGCAAAACCGAGCCTTCCACGAACGGAAGAGACGGGCGCAAGTCTGTGGAGATCATCCAAGCTATATATCAGTCGGCTAAGATGGGACAGCGAGTGTCGCTACCGCTTTGATAAATATATAAATATGTGTTCAAGCCCGGGAGATTCTCGGGCTTTTCTTTTGCTCATAAGGTTCGTGCTTTTCTCATGGCTTCCTTATTGGGTTCTCGTGATGATATGGTCATGATGTGGTCATAGGTATGACCATATCATAAGCGCGGTCTGAGCTGTAACCAATAGGGGAGCAAGGGGATAGCTGCGTGCCTGAGCAATGAAATAGAGAATGATGGGTGTTTGGCGCAACATTCAGAGTATTTGATCATGAATATTGACTGTCTATTAGCCGGATATCTTGCCGAATTTGCAGGATACCGCAAAAATAATTGTAAGGCATATCTCATTATATATATACAAGTTAGATATACCCAAAAGTGATCCGGAAATAATAAATTCAAAATCTTAATAAATAAGTCTTGACAAAATAAGCGAAGTTTAAGATATTGATCTCACCTTTACACATTGAAAGACGCTGGGGGCGTAGTTCAGTTTGGTTAGAACGCTTGCCTGTCACGCAAGAGGCCGCGAGTTCGAGTCTCGTCGCTCCCGCCATTTTTGGACGCCACGCGGCGTCCATTTTTTTAGGAACAAAGAAAATGAAACTGCCGCTGACATATTTCATCTTTAACAGTATTCTTGAGATAGTCTATTTCTTGGGCTACCCCATAGTCAGATATGTAGTTAAGCGTCGTTACGATCTACAGGCAATGCGGATTCCTGAAAAGCGCTCCGATAATCCCATCCTCATTCATGCCGCTTCTGTCGGCGAGATCAATGCCGTGATGCCCCTGCTTCGCTATTTGGAAGAAAAGCAGATCCCATTTGTCATAAATACTATGTCAATCACTGGCAGAGATCACGCTCAGAAGGCTTTTCCTGATATTTCCGTAAGGCTTTCTGCATTAGATATCGGTAGTCTTAGAAAGAGGCAACTTGAGAGCCTCAATCCCCGGTTGATCCTAATTGTTGAAACCGAAATATGGCCAAATCTTTTAGCTCAAGCCTCATTGCAGGATATCCCTATAGTATTCATAAATGCGAGGATAGGGCAGAAAACACTCAAGCCATTCATGCTCATCAGATCTCTTTTAAACAAGATAAGCGGATCAGTGCAGTGCATTATTGCGCAGAGTAAAGAGGATAAACAGCGATTTGAAAAGCTCTTTGATATGCCCATAATCGTGGGCGGGAACTTGAAATTCAATGTGGCTTTGCCGGCGCACGATAGTGCTGTGATTCGCGCGCAGTGGGGATTTCAGGAGTCTGACTATATCGCCGTTTGGGGCAGTTCGCGTCCCGGTGAAGAAGAGCTCATGCTTGCGGCTTTCAGCGAAATAAAGCGCACTTATCCGGAGTTCAAGCTCATCCTTGCGCCCAGACATCCTGATCGCAGTGATGAAGTTGCTTCCCTATTAGAGGGTTATTCCTACGTTCGGCTCTCTGAGTTGGATCCAGGTGTCCATGATTTTGATATACTCTTGATTGACAGTTTGGGTAAGCTCAGCATGGCTTATGCTTGCTGCGATCTGGCGATAGTTGGCGGCTCTTTCTTCGACTTTGGCGGGCACAATCCGCTGGAGCCTGTATACTACGCAAAGCCTACAATCATCGGGAGTTATCATAGGTCTTGTCGCGATTCTGTAGCAATCTTAAAGAGATATGATGCCATCAAGATCTCTACGCAAGAAACTCTGAAAGAAGATCTTAGCTATTTTATTGCAAATCAGGAGTATGGGCGCGAAATGGGACGCAAGGGAAAATATGCCTTGACGGAAAACGCCTCTGCGCTCGATAATCACATAAAAGGGATAGAAAAATGGATTTAGTATATAGAGAAGCAATGCATTACCAGAAGCTCCCGGGTGGGAAGCTCGCATGTGAACTGTGTCCGCATCATTGTGTCCTGGAATTAAATGAGAGCGGAATCTGTCGTTCGAGAAAGAATATCAAGGGCAAGCTTTGGGCAACTAACTACGGTAAAAGTATAGGCATAGCCGTCGATCCCATTGAAAAAAAGCCGCTATATCACTTCCATCCCTGTTCCATGATTGCTTCTCTGGGACCGAACTCTTGTAATCTCAAGTGCGACTATTGTCAGAATTATCAAAGCTCTCAATTTGAGGTGGTGACCCACGAAATAGAGCCCGCGCTGCTTTATGAGGAGATTTGCAAGCTGTATAAGAATCCTAAACAAGTGGCTTTTACATATACCGAACCTTTTACCTGGTATGAGTTTATCTATGACTTTGCCGAGGCCTATTCGGATGTACAGATCGTAATGGTCTCAAATGGTTTTATCAACGAGATTCCGCTTAAGGAGATCTTGCCCAAGATATCGGCTATGAATATAGATCTTAAGGGATTTAGCGATGATTTTTATACTGATTTCTGTCAGGGAAAGATCGAGCCCGTAAAGAATACGATTAAGACTGTTTTCGATGCCGGGGTGCATTTGGAAGTCACTCTCTTGCTGATCCCGGGCAGAAATGATTCCGATGAAGATGTGCGGAGTTTGGCGCAATTTATCGCCTCTATATCAAAGGATATTCCGCTGCATATCTCGGCATATCGTCCTGCCTATCTCACTAATATACCGGCAACTAAGACTGAGGATGTTGTCCGTGCGATTGATATTGCTAAAGAATCCTTGAACTGGGTCTATGGCGGGAATTTGCCGGGTATGACGCATGCAAAAACGATCTGCGTTGAATGTGATACTTTGCTCATAGATCGAAGCGTGTGGTACACGGAAAACTATTTGACTGAGTCCGGAACGTGTCCAAACTGCGGCTTTGAAGTTTATGGAATTTTCGATTAGGCAATACTTTAGATCACTGACTATCACGGACGCAATCCTTATCATATTTTGCATCCTGGCGATTATATTTTTTCTGCCGGGCAAGAGGGGAGAGGGGAGCTCGGTTTTGGTCTATAAAGATGCCGGGCTTTGGGGCAGCTACGATCTCTTTGAAAATCGTATCATCGAGATTGATGAGCATAATACTATCGAAATCAAGGATAGTAAGGCGGGAATTGTCTTTTCGGATTGTCCCGATAAACGTTGTGTCAAGCAGGGTTTCAGCAATACCATGCCGATAATCTGTATGCCGAATAAGCTCGTTTTACGCTTTGAGAATAGCTCGGATGAGATCAAACTTTATCTACAATAGGTTTATAAAATGAAAATAGCGATATATCCTTCTAATCACGGTTTTGGGCATGCTACGCGCATGGCGGCGCTGGCTTCGTCATTCATGGGATTTGGTGCTGAGGTCTTTGTTTGCACGGATAGGCCTAAGTTTCTCTTTGAAAACCTTGAGGGTGGCGTTGCGAAGTATCGCCATTGTCAGATCGATGTCGGGGTTGTGCATAAGGAGAATCTCGTCTCCGATCTGAAGCGCACGAAAGAGGCTATTTTAGAGCTATTTACCCGTCGTGAAGAGCTCGTAGCGCATGAGGTTGAATTTCTCAGAGATGAGCGCATTGATCTCGTCGTGGCGGATGCTCCATATTTCATCATTGAAGCCTGTGGATATGCTCATGTGCCGGTTTTCGGTGTCTCAAATTTTGATTGGTATTTTATTTATTCTGAGTTATTTAGAGATGATGCCGAGATGAAGCCTATCCTCAATACTATCTATGGCTTATATAGACGGATGGATGGCAGTTTTAGGCTGAAAACGGGCAGCTGTGATAATTCTCTGCCAGGATTCAGAAATCCCGAAGATGTGGGGCTAATTGTGCGTCAGCGGCGTGCTAAAGAGGATCTCAGGAAAAAGTATTCTATTTCGCAAGATGTTGATATCCTGCTGATTATGTTCGGCGGCGAGGGCAAGATGGATGTGCCGCTTGATGTGATCTGTGAAGCTTGGCAAGGCGTGGTTCTGTCGCCTTTTGAGGCTTGTGATGCAGTGAATCATGTCTGCATTCCTAAAGACGAGGATTTCTCTGAGTTGATCAGGATTAGCAGGTTGGTCGTGTGTAAACCTGGTTATAGCAGCTTTGCTGAGGTGCTTTCCATGGGCAAGCCAATGCTGTATCTGCCACGCAGGAACTATCCAGAAGAGCCTTGTCTCATTCGTGGATTGGACGATTATCCTGCGGCGCAACTTATAGATAGTATCCCTGTTGATTTGGATAGCTGGCAAGAGATCTTTGCTAATATCGCCGATGATTGTGTTCCCATGTGTGTTGCAAATGAAGCGCTTGCGGGGATGATCTTATCAAGATACTTTAAGAAGCTCTATCCAAGCGATAAGATAGTAAGTATATGCGATCTGGGCTCGAATAATTTTAATTACCTTTTATATAATCACACTAAAAAGATAAAGCTGCATAAACAGTGGCTTACAACGGGTTTAGCGCGTGGCTTTGCTGATGGTATGCTTGCAGAAATAAGTATTGATAATGCTAAGAACAATCTGGAAGTTCTCTTTGAGGTAGATTCACAAATAGAGTCTGAAAAACACCTGATTGCAACCGGCATTAGTCGCAAAGCTGAAAACGCTTGTGAGATCTTGTCTTGGATCGAATCTCGCTGGGCTTATAAAACTAAAATTATAACAGCTAAAAAAGAAGCTCAATACGGATGGAAAGCCATCGAAGAAAGTATATCTAACAACCATAAATATCTTGTTTTAGATATAGGTGGCACCAGCACTGAGCTATCCTGGCTAAACAAGGCAGGTAGACAGCAAAGTGTATCATTGGACTTTGGTTTGGTAAGCCTCATCGAAGCTCACAATAATGATGAAGATACTTTGGATATTGTAACGAATGCAGTAGACAGCTTGAAGCTTAAAGATATCGATAATATTGTTCTCATTGGGCTTACGGCGATGCTCTTTCACAAGGAAATGCACTCCATGAGAAATGAGATAGATCCAAAGTATTTGTATGATATCGAAGACCTGCTACTCACGAAAGAATACTTGAAAGTCCCGGTATTATTAACAGATCTCGTTGAAGATGAAGAAATTCGTTCTCATTTTTCGATGTTTTATGTTGCAAGAATACTCAAAGCACTCATGTTTAAATTTGAAATTCACACTTTCAGCTTCAATGACGACGGCATCAATTACGGCTTTGCAAGGTCTATAAAATGAGCGACTTTATAAATACATTCAAGATCATTGCTGGTCCATGCACCATCGAAAGTTATGACAAACTTTATGCCACCGCAAAAGCGCTCAAAGAGCTTGGCATTGAATATCTTAGAGGCGGTGCATATAAGATGCGGACGAGCTGTGAAAGCTTTCAAGGACTGCACGATGAAGGCGTTAAGATACTTTCAAAAGTGGGCAAAGAACTTGGCATAAAGACGGTTTCCGAGGTCACTCGCATCGATAAAATAGAGTTTATGGCAGAGCATATTGATATCCTTACCGTCGGAGCTCGAAGTATGCACAACTATGCTTTGTTAAAGGCTTTGAGTGCTGTAGATAATCCAATAATCCTAAAGCGCGGGATTTCTACAACTTATCAGGAATGGGTCGAGGCTTCTAATTATATTAAACAGTCTGGTGATAATAAAACCATATTTTGTGAAAGAGGAATAAGAACCTTTGAGTCAGAAACCCGCTTCACGCTTGACTTATCGTCAGTTCCTGTCCTACAAAATAACTATTCTCAACCTGTAATTGTCGATCCTTCACACGCAGCAGGGGATAGGCGCTTCGTTGTCGCACTCTCAAAAGCTGCAATTGCTGCAGGCGCAATGGGTTTGATGATAGAATGCGATCTTGATCCCGATAGCAGTATTTGTGATGCTAAACAAACTATTGCCCTCGATCAATTGCAGGATATTATATCATTCAGTAAAACTTATAAAGACGTATTCAAATGAAAATAAAACAAAATTATTATATAGAAACTTATGGCTGTCAGATGAATGTATCTGATAGCGAGCTAATCATATCCGTGCTTGATAACGATGATTATGAGAAAGTGGAATCAATTGATAATGCTGATATCATTCTCTTCAACACCTGCTCTGTGCGTGAACATGCCGAACAGCGTGTGTTGGGGCGTGTTTCTAATGAAAGACACAGGAAGATCCAGAAGCCCGGTTTAAAGATTGGCATCTTGGGCTGCATGGCGCAAAGACTTGGGGAGAGGCTAATTAACGAAGATCTCGGCATTGATTTTGCCATAGGTGTAGATCAATATCACGCCTTGCCGCAAATTTTAAAAGAGGACTGTGGGGCGGAGCTGAATTTTGATTTTAATCAGGTATATGAAGGGATAATCCCAAAACATCAGGGAGAACATTGCGCTTTCATCACTATCATGCGCGGCTGCAATAACTTCTGTTCATATTGTATAGTCCCGCATGTGCGTGGCAGAGAGCGAAGCAGGCCATATTCAGATATCAAGAAAGATATCGAAGATGCTCTGAAAAGCAATATGCTCGATATCACACTTTTGGGTCAGAATGTGAATTCTTATCTCTTTGAAGATAAAGCCTTTCCGACGTTACTTAAACAAATCGAGAAGGACTTCCCAGATATAGAAAGATTGAGATTCATTACCTCACATCCAAAAGACCTATCAGACGAGCTAATCGAAGTTATGGCAGAGAGTTCAATGCTGTGCAACCACATTCATTTGCCCATGCAAAGCGGCAACAATGAAGTTCTAAGCCGTATGAGCAGATCATACAGTTTCGATGATTACATGCTGATAGTCAATAAATTGCGTAAAGCTGTTCCTGATATCGCGCTCACCACAGATCTCATTGCCGGTTTCCCGGGTGAATCTGAGGCGCAATTTAAGGACACTTTACAAGCAATGAGTGATATATGCTTCGATTATGCTTTTTGTTTCAAATATAGCCCTCGTGAGGGCACCGAAGCAGCAAGCTATGAAAATCAAGTCAAGGAACCGGAAAGATTAAGAAGATTGCAAGAAATGATTGAACTACAAAGAAAGATCACACTTGATAAATATAAAGCAATGATCGGCAAAGAAGTTGAAGTCTATGTAGAAGGCTTCAGCAAGAAAAGCAAAAAGAAAGTTTCCGGTAAGAGCCGCGATTTTAAGATCTGCGTTTTAACCGGAAGCGCGAGTGACATAGGAAGCATCATGCGCGCAAAAGTGATAGATGCCACCGCCGGCACATTGATCTGCGAGTAATGTATGTTTTGGCTTAACACATGTTATGTAAACTTGCGTCAAAGGATCTATCTCTTTGACAGTGTTGTAGATGCCCTACTCCCCTGTGTTCCTAAGATGATTAAAATAAGCTGGAGAGAATTATGAAGAGTATGACCGGATTCGGTAAAAGCAGAATTGCCAAAGACAGCGTCGAAGTGTATGTAGAGATCAAGAGTATCAACGGTCGCTTCTTTGATCTCAAGACATATATCCCCCGTGAACTAAACTTTTTTGAATATGAAATCAGAAAAATGGTTTCTGCAAGGCTCAAAAGAGGCACGATCGAGCTTCGCCTATACATAGATGACCAGCGTGAGCCAAATATCGCCGTAAACGAGCTCAAGTTGAGAAAACACTATGAAGTCATGAAAAAAGCCCTCGATTTGCTCAAAATAGACCAAGAAATACCGCTTGACATATTGTTTGCTAATCTTGATATATTTGAAATTGATTATAAGGCGGATGAAGACAGTATTCTCATCGAGCTTATCCAAAACGCAATAAAACATGCTATTGATGAGCTTGAAAATTCGCTGTCCGAAGAAGGAGCGAATATAAAGAAAGTCTTCATGGATTCAATAGAAACAATAGAATCTGCAATAGAGAAAGTAAAGCAGGAAATCCAACCTTACAAAGAGGAGCTTTTTGAAACAATGAAAAAGCGCATAGAGCAGATCACACAAGACTTTAAGATAGATACTTTAGAACAAAGATTAGTGCAAGAGCTCGCACTATATATTGATAGATACGATGTTCATGAGGAGATAACCAGGATTGAATCACATATTGAGCTCTTTTTAGAGACCATTGAAAACGAAAGTGAAATTGGTAAAAACCTTAACTTTATCTTGCAGGAAATGCAAAGAGAAGCTAATACTTTAGGCTCCAAGTTCTCCAATAGCAATACCTTTCAGAACATCATTGTCATTAAAGAAGAAATAGAAAAATGCAGGGAGATCGCACATAATGTCTCGTAAACACCTACTATATTGGAAATCATGGCCTTTCGCAGAACGCCCACTCCCCTCTGCCCTATTGATAATATTTTTAATATTTCTAAACTTCCTGTTATATTGGATTGCTGTATTAAATTGGGAAATGCCCTTTTATTTCTTTGCCGGAAACCTGCTTGTGATCCTTAATCTTGCGCCATATTTCATAGTAACAGAGTATTGGCTATTGGAAACAGAAGTTAAAGTTAGATACATATTTATCACAATCAGAAGGCCTTACAGTGATTTCGGCTGCTTCTATATGGACAAACGCGGAGTCATGCTTTCTACATTCGTTCGTCCAAGAAGGCTGGATCCTTTCAGAGGACTATCACTTAGGTTCTCTAAAACACAAGAAGAAAAGGCCGAGATGGTTGAAATCCTAAAAGAAAAGATTGGAAAAGAATTTTGAATAAAAAAGAACTGAGAGCTTTTGAAAAGCTCGTATATGAAACTATAAAATCAAAGGGCAATCGTGGTCTGACCTATGGTGAGTTGACCATGGATATTGCCCGAACAAGAAAAGAAAAACGTGCGCTCTCAAGCACCTTGAAAACACTTTTAAATAGTGGAGCTATCTTAAAGGATAGAAAGAGATTCAGACCGCAACAGCAAGTGCAAGAAAAGAAAGAAATAAAACAATCAAAACCTAAAGTTCCTGCAAGAATTATTACAGGAAAATTCGATGCAACTTCTCTTGCTCGTGATAGATCATTTGCATTTGTAAGAACAGAAGAACGAGACTATTTTGTCGATGGAGAAGACACTCTAAATGCCTTTCACAATGATACTGTGCATATAGAGCTCAAAAGAGGCGGTGAATATGGCGATAGAGCCAATGTTATCAAGATAATTGAAAGAGCCAATCTTGAGATCCCCGGCTCTATTTCTAAGATGTATAACCGCTGGATATTTGTTCCCAGCAATCCTAAGATACATAAATGGTTTGAAATTACTGATATCGGAGATGCAAAACAAAATCAAATAGTGATCTTAAAGGTGCAAAATTGGGGCAACCCCCATGAAGGTAAGTATCCTCATGGCAAGATCATAGAAGTATTGGGTCCCAGCGATGATCCTGAGATTCAATTACTATCGGTAATTCGTCAATATGGTTTATCCCTACACTTCCCAGATACAGTATTAGAGGAAGCAAAAAGAATAAGTCCCACTATCAAAGATACCGAAATAAAGAGACGATTAGACCTTAGGCATCTACTCACTTTTACTATAGATCCCATCTCTGCAAAAGACTTCGATGACGCTATATCTATTGAACATATAGAGAGCAATATCATCCTTTGGGTTCATATAGCAGACGTATCTCATTATGTAAGCACTGATAGCAATATCTTTAAAGAGGCTGTTGACCGCGGGAATAGCTTCTACTTTCCCAAGAGAGTTATACCCATGCTTCCCGAGACCCTCTCGAACAAACTATGCAGCCTGCGTCCCAATGAAGACAAGCTTTGCCTTAGCGTAAAGACAGTATTCAACTCCAAAGGAAAGATTCAGAGACAATCCTTACATGAAAGCGTCGTCCGCTCCAAACATCGTCTTTCCTATGAAGATGTAGATGAAATATTTGAAAACAAGGCCACAAAGCTACCGAAAGACATAGTTGAATCTCTACAAACTGCACGCATACTCTCAAAACAGCTGAGCCAACACAGACTAAACCAAGGCTATATCTTCTTCGATCTTCCCGATATATCTTATCACTACGACGATGATGGCTTCATGCGAAAAATGTATTTAGATGAGGAAACAGAAAGCCACAAACTTATTGAAAACTTCATGCTTGTAGCCAATGAATATGTTGCCAAACAGCTTTCAAATAAAGCCAAGACAAGCATATACAGGATTCACGACGACCCGGATCAATACAAGATAGAAGAGATGGTAAGCATCCTCTCCTATTACGGTGTCCCTTACAAACCAGAAAAGAACCTCAATAAAAGCATTCAAAACCTGCTCTACTCGCTTCCAAATGAAGATTATCACCGCGTATTCGACCGAATAATCCTGCGCAGCATGAAGAAGGCACAATATTCCGTGCAACACATCCGCCATTTCGGACTTTCAATGGAGGACTATACCCACTTCACCAGTCCGATCAGACGGCTCTGCGACCTAGTGATCCATCATCTTTGCAAAATCCACCTTTTAGGCAGCAGCAAAGAAAAGATCGATTATAACCAACTTAAACGCTGGGCAAGCGTTTCTTCCGAACAAGAACTCGAAGCAGACAGCGCCGAGCGCGATATACAAAGGATATATAACAACACCTATATGAAGGATAAGATAGGCGAGCATTTCACCGGGATTGTGATCTCTGTAAATAGCCGTGGACTAATCATATCCTTAAATGAAATCCCCGTCACAGCCATGCTCAAAAAGGAAGAATTCAAATCAGGAAACTGGCAATTCATATCCCAAGAAATGCGTTTTGTGAACCGCAATACAGGATACTCTTACCAGCTCATTGACCACGTAAAAGTTCAGATTATAGAAGTGAGCGACGACATATACTTAAAGCTTGCAAATACAAAAGATGCGCATATCCATCCACCCCGCCCTGCAAGCGTTCGCAAAAAGATAAAGATTGACGCCAAAGCAAAGACAAAAAAAAGTGAATATAAAGCAGAAAATAGAAGGAAAAGAGGAAGGAAATGAGACACGCAATCGGTATTTTTGACTCCGGTGTTGGTGGATTGACCGTATATAAATCAATCCGCGAAGCCTTTCCGCATGAGGATCTTATCTATTTTGGTGATACCGCGCGCGTGCCTTATGGACCCAAATCAGCTGACACAATCATCGACTATTCCGTGCAGAACGCCCGCTTTCTCTTGCAACTTGGAGTCAAAATCCTCGTCGTTGCCTGCAATACTTCCTCCGCAGTTGCCATACCTTCTCTAAAGAGGCTCACAAATATCCCTATAATAGGCGTGATCGAGCCCGGCAGCAAGGTGGCACTATCCACCACTAAGAACAAAAAGATCGGCGTAATCGGCACGGAAGGCACCGTTAAAAGCCAAGCCTATTTAAAGGCGATCAAAGCGCGCGAACCCGAAGCCGAGATATTTTCCGCCGCCTGTCCCCTATTCGTTCCCATCGCAGAAGAAGGCTGGCAAGATAAGCCCATCGCCGAAAGCATTGTGCGCGAATACCTAAGCCCTCTTATGGAGAACGAGATTGACACCTTAGTTTTGGGCTGCACACACTATCCGCTACTAAAAGATGTGATTCAAAAAGTAGTCGGCGAGAGCGTCACCCTCGTTGATAGCGCTGATGCAATTGCACTATATCTCAACAATCTTATTGAAGCTAATGACGACACAAGCATCGGCACAGACACATTTTACGTAAGCGACAACGAAGAAAAGTTCGCCACGATAGCTGAAAACATCTTAGGAAAACCCTTAGAAAATTTAAAAAGAGTCAGCCTTTTCGAGAGCTGGTTCATAGAATAAAGAAATAAATAAAACATAGAGAGGTAATATTATGGATCCTATTATATTAACCGCAGCAATTACCGGAGCTGAGACCACAAGAGAAGATCAGCCCAATTTGCCCATCACCCCCGAAGAGCAGGCAAAAGAAGCGAAAGCTTGTTTTGAAGCCGGCGCACGCGTCATTCACCTTCACGTTCGCGATGATGATGGAAATCCCACCCAGAGCATGCAACGCTTTGAAGATTCCATCACCGCCATTCGCGAAGCAGTTCCCGAAGTGATCATCCAGATCAGCACGGGCGGCGCAGTGGGCGAACCCTTTGAAAAAAGACTCGCTCCTCTGGCTCTCAAACCCGAAATGGGCACCCTGAACGCAGGAACCCTCAACTTCGGCGATGAAATCTTTGAAAACCATCCCGACGACATCGTTCGCCTCGCCGAAGCCTTCAAAGAATACAACGTTGTTCCCGAAGTAGAAGTATATGAATCCGGCATGATTGACTATGTTGCCCGCCTTGTAAGAAGAGGCATCGTCACCCACGAACCGCTTCACATCCAGTTCGTACTTGGCGTTCCCGGCGGCATGAGCGGCAAACCCAAAAACCTGCTTTATATGATAGAACACCTCGCCGAAGAAATCCCGACAGCCACCTGGGCAGTCGCAGGAATCGGCAGATGGCACCTTCCCACCTCCATGGTTGCAATGGTTACCGGCGGCCACATCCGCTGCGGATTTGAAGACAACATCTTCTACCACAGAGGCGTGATTGCAGATTCGAATGCTCAGCTCGTCGCCAGACTTGCTCGCATCGCCGAAGAAATCGGTCGTCCCCTTGCCACCCCTCAGCAGGCGCGCGAAATCCTCGCCCTTCCCTGATAGATAAGGAGTTAAAATGCATCTGAGCGAAAATGCCAAAATCGTATTGGAAAAAAGATATTTCAGAAAAGACGACAATGGTGAATTCTTAGAAGACTGGGAATCCTTGATTGATCGAGTTGCCAGGAACATATCCGGCGGCAACGATGAACTTTACGATAAGTTTCTCCACCTTTTGGATAGCGGTTATTTTTTACCGAATTCTCCGACGCTAATGAACGCCGGAGCTGATCTTCAACAGCTTTCCGCCTGCTTTGTCTTACCTATAGACGACAGCATGGAAAGCATATTTGAGACGCTAAAAAATGCTGCCCTCATCCACAAGAGCGGAGGAGGCACCGGCTTCTCTTTCTCAAAACTAAGGGAAGCCAACGCTCGGGTGCGTTCCACCAGCGGCGTATCCAGCGGACCTATCTCCTTCATGAAGGTCTATAATTCCGCAACAGACGCCGTAAAACAAGGCGGAACCAGACGCGGTGCAAACATGGCGATACTAAATATCGACCACCCGCAGATCCTGGATTTCATCACCTGCAAACAAGATCCCACCGAACTGACCAACTTCAACATCAGCGTGGGCATCACAGAAGACTATATGCAAGCCGTACAAGACAATACGGAGTATGCCCTGATCTCTCCCCACACGGGCGAGGTTGCAGGTAAGTTAAATGCTCGTATGGTCTTCGATCTCATCGTGGAAATGGCTCACAGAAACGGCGAACCCGGCATCATTTTCTTAGACAGAATGAACAGCGCAAATCCCACGCCGCTCTTAGGCGAAATAGAATCCACCAACCCCTGCGGCGAACAACCGCTTTTACCAAATGAAGCTTGCAACTTAGGTTCCATCAATCTTGCCGCGCTGATCAAAGAGGAAGCCATAGACTGGGACAAACTCACCACCGTAGTGCGCGACAGCGTTGAATTTCTTGACTGCGTGATAGATCAATCCCAATACCCCATTCCCGCCATCGAAGAGATGAGCCATGCAAACCGCAAGATTGGCCTGGGAATCATGGGCTGGGCAGATCTTCTCTTCCAACTCAAGATACCATATATGAGCCAAGAAGCCGTAGAACTCGCCGAGACCGTGATGGAAACCATTGACTTTGAAGCAAAAAAGAAGAGCATGGAGATGGCGCAGGAAAAAGGCAGCTTCCCCAATTTTGAAAACAGCATTTACGCCACCGGCGAACTCAAGCGTGAAGGCACAAAGTGGGCAAAGCTCATCAGCGATATCAAAAAGAACGGCATGCGAAATGCCACCCATACCACCATCGCACCCACCGGGACAATCAGCATGATAGCCGATACTTCCAGCGGAATCGAGCCTCAATTTTCATTAGTATATGTAAAGAACGTGATGGATGGCGAAAAGCTGCTCTATGTAAATAAATGGTTTGAAGCAGCCCTGGAAGAATGGGGACTTCTCAGCCAGACCATTCTCGAAGAAGTAAGCCAAACCGGCTCCATCTCACACGTCACCGAGATGCCTCAGGAACTCAAAGACACTTTCCAAACCGCTCACGACATCAGCCCTACCTGGCATATCAAGATGCAAGCGGCTTTCCAAAAGTTTACCGATAACGCCGTGAGCAAAACCATCAACTTCCCGAATTATGCCACCATTGAAGACATCAACGAGGCATATCTTTTGGCCTATGATCTCGGTTGCAAAGGCGTCACAGTCTATCGAGACGGCAGCCGTGACAATCAAGTTCTATCCCTGGGCACGACCACCGATGCATCCATTGCGGATACAAAGAAAAAGGTTGCCCCCAGAGAAAGACCGGAGATCACCCAAGGCACCACCCAGCGCTTGGAAACAGGTTGCGGACACATGTATGTGACCATAAATACAGACTCTCACGGCGCTTGCGAAGTATTTGTCCAGATGGGCAAAGTAGGCGGCTGCGCTTCCGCTCAGTTAGAAGCCATCGCCCGCCTCTCCTCACTTGCGCTCAGGGCAAATGTGAAGGTAGAATCGCTAATTCGCCAGTTAAAAGGCATCAGATGCCAATCCCCTATGTGGCACAAAGGCAAGATGATCACCTCCTGCGGAGACGCCGTTGGTCAGGCATTGGAAAACTTCCTTTTGTTTCACAAGAACTCAGACGTTAAAAGCATAAACATCGAAGGATTAGAAGGTAAACAACAGATAGAATTTTCAGACACGAAGAAGAACGTTCTCAATTGCCCGGATTGCGGCAACGTGGTAGAACACATAGAAGGCTGCCTCAAATGCGTCTCTTGCGGCTGGTCAAAGTGTTAAAGGTAGAAATTAATGCGTTGTAAAAAATGTAACAGCAGACTTGCAAAACACGATCTTTGGTGCGTGGAATGCGGCACGCAAACTCCCCGAATCAAAAACGAGCTTTCAACGCTCAAAAGCATGAAAAGAAGCCGCCAAGGCTTCAAGCCCCATATCTCCGCAAACGTGCCCGCAATTGGCTTCAGCATCATCACAGGCGCGATCCCCATAGCCCTGCTAACCTGGATATTTGCACGCTATGTTGAATATAGCACCACGATGGGCTTGCTACTCAATCTTGGGCTAAAATCCCTGCTTTACAGCATCTTCATGCCCATGCTGCTTTTGCCTTTTGTAAGCGTTTGCGCCACAGAAGAATACAAGATAGAACTCAAAGCCCTGCTATCCTCATTTCGCAACTACCCTCGTTACTTCCTTTTTTCCCTGATCAACGCACTTTATTTCTCGCTAATCTACCTGATCTGCTTCGGCTTCCCCGGTTTCGCCAGCGATCCCATCTTGCGCCTGGTTTGGATAGTGCTTCTAAACTATTGGTTTGCCATATCACTTCCCGCACCCATCATCATGGAAAGAACCGGTCAAAACGCATGGAAAGCCATAAAGACCAGCTTCAAACACCTTGGAGATCCCAGATGGAACATCTATCTCATGGCGCTACTTTTTATACTGCTGAATATCCTCGGATTCACACTGCTCATCTTCCCCGCCCTTTTCACCCTGGCGTGGAGCTATTTCGCCATCCGAGATTACGTTGATCTATTGATAGAATACGAACTCCTCGACTACAGGATATGAATTTCATGACTAAAAAAGAAATCTTTTCGCTAATTATATTAATCGCCGTTATCGCCTATGGTTCATATAAATTTATAACCAGAGAATACACGGAAACACGCAGCAAATACCTGATGGACACGATAGTCCAGGTCTCAGCCAGCTCAAAATCCAAGAATGTGGGCAATGATATCGAAGCCGTTTTCGACTTCATTAAAAAGCTGGAAAGCAAGTTCGATGAATTTGATCCCGAGAGCATGATCAGCCTCATCAACTCAAGCGATGAAGAGCATTTTGAGATTGATGAAGACATCTTTGCCCTGCTTGAGATCTCCGAAAAGCTTTACCAGCTAACGGACGGCTCTTTCGACGCAAGCATCAAGCCCGTCTGGGATCTCTGGGGATTCAACGAAGTTTCCCCTGCTATTCCCGATAGCACCTTGATTGAAGAAGAGCTTATGAATGTAGACTTTAGCAGGATCACATTCGACGAAACCACGCTTTATAAACCCAAAGGAATGCAGCTCACATTCGGAGCAATCGCCAAGGGCTATATCATCGACCAAGCACTCGCTTACATGCAAGAACGCGAGGTAATTCGAGGCTTTATCGATTGCCGCAGCTCCATGCGCTTTTTCGGATACAAGATTTCCCCCTTGATATATGTCCAACATCCTCGCAAGATTGATGATAGCATAGCCAGCCTCAGAGCAAATAACCTCAGCATCGGCACCAGCGGTGACTATCAGCAATATTTTGAGATAGACGACACCCGCTACCATCACATCATCGATGCCAAGACGGGCTATCCCGTTCAGGATATATTCTCCGTCACCGTAGTTTCGCCCTTAGCAGCCTGGTCAGACGGGCTTGCCACGGCATTTTTCACCACAGACCCCGCCAACGCCATGGAGCTAATCAAAGAATTTGAAGACAGCTATTTCGTGATTTATTACGAAGAAGACGGTGCCATAGTTTCGCTGAAAACCGAGGGCATCAAAAAGCTTGATTTTAGTGAGAGTATATGAATATCCCGGACACACAAAGTCAAAACGACAATAGAAATATAGTAATAGATAAGGTTGGCGTCAAATCCCTCAAATACCCCGTTGTAGTGGAGGACAGGGAAAACGGCACCCAACACACCATCGCAGACCTAAACATATATGTAGAGCTGCCCCACCACATGCGCGGCACCCACATGAGCCGCTTCGTGGAGATCTTGCACCATTATCATACCGAGATGCTCATCAGCAATCTCGAAAGCTTTCTTAAAGAGCTGAAGAGCTCACTGCAAGCTGAAGCCGCATATATAGACCTCACTTTCCCCTATTTTGTTCATAAAACCGCACCGGTCTCAAAGATAGGCTCACTCTTGGCTTATGACTGCCATTTCAACGCCTCGCTCAAAGATGAATATGAACTCATCATCGGTGTGGATGTTCCCGTCACCACGCTCTGCCCCTGCTCCAAGGAGATCTCTGAAGCGGGCGCACACAATCAGCGCAGCAGGATCAGCATAAAGGTAAGCTACGACGGCTTTGTTTGGCTGGAAGAGCTCATCGAGATCGCCGAATCTTCAGCATCATGCGAGATATATTCCCTGCTCAAACGCCCGGACGAAAAGTATGTGACCGAGCGCGCTTATGATAACCCCAAGTTCGTTGAAGACATAGTTCGCGAGGTGACTCAGAAGCTGCAGAGCGATCCACGCATCAGAAGCTTCCATGTGGAAAGTGAAAACCAAGAATCCATCCATCTACACAACGCTTATGCAATGATCTCACGCAAGATAAGATGAAGCTTAGCGACCGACCCGATCTGGCGCTGCAAATCCACGAAGCAGCCAATGGACTAAAACTACTTTACGCAAGTGATAGATCAAATCCTATCATCTGTCTTCAGCTTTATATCAAGAGCGGCGCGATCTCTGAAAGTGAGGATGAGCGCGGCTTTGCGCATTTTTTGGAACATCTCGTATTCAAATGCACAAATCGCTTTCCCAATAACGATATCAGCCACTTTGCCTCGGATATCGGCGCAGTTCTAAACGCCTACACCGATTTTGATACCACCTGCTACTATCTCACCCTGCCTCGCGAGAAACTGCATGAAGGCATGATGATTCTTGCAGAAATGGCGATGCACAGTGTGTTTAAGGCGGAGGATATCAAGACAGAGAAACAGATAGTGCTCGAAGAAATCTATCAATATAAAGCTGAGCCTGATACCGACTTCTTGGAATATGTGCAAACTAATTATTTCACCGATAGTCCCCTGCAATACCCCGTATTAGGCAATAAACAGAGCCTAAAAAATGCTACGGTCAAAAGCTTAACTGCTTTCTATAAGAAGCATTATACGCCTCAAAATTCTTTCATAGTAGCAACCGGTGATTTTGAAGAAGGTGATCTGCTTGCCTCTTTTCTCAGACTCTTTGGCGCATGGGAAGGCAAAGCACCTGAGCCTGTCGAATACACCATGGGTTCAGATCTCAAATGGCGCTATTTCAGCCGCAATAAAAAGGGTAGAGAGTTCATCTCTTTTCTCCTTCCCGAATTGCCCGAAAAGCATCCTGAATCCGAGGCTTTACATATAGCGATAAGACATTTAGCCATAGGCAAATCCAGCATTTTATATAAGCGCCTCGTAGAGAAAGAAAAGCTCTGCGCCTTTGTGAGAGTAAGCTCACTTTCGGGAATCAAAGCCGGAGCCAGCGCGATTCTCTTTGCACCCATCAAACCGGAATACAAAGAACGCATCATAAGTGTTTATTTTGAGGAGCTTTGGAAGGTTATCACTCACGGCGTGCCGGCAGATAATATTGAGCTCATCCGCAGCGACATCATGCACCATTGGCTATATAGCTTCGAGGGTGTGGAAAATATCTGTGTTCTCATTGCAGCGGAAGAATATAACGATGACCTCAGTCGCATCTTCAATTTTGGCAAAATCCTCTGCGGAATCGATAATGAGGGCATAATAAATGCAACGCGCAGATACTGGACATTGGATAGACAGGCCTTTTTCTATCAGGGCAAAAAGGACTTAACGCAGGCCGCTATCGACATCTTTGACGAATACCAAAACAAGGATTTCCCCAAAGCAGCCACCACTATCCAGCCAAAAGAAGAAAAGGAAGACATCGCTAACTATCTGGCAAATCATAGTCTTGCACGTACTTTCCCCAAATATCATGTTTTCAAACTGCAAAACGGCATGGATTTCGTATATAACCATCAGCCCGGTAAGGATATATGCGGATTCTCACTCTCCTTTCCCCTATCTCAGCTAAATGAAGATAAGAAAGGCTCATGCTTTTTTACTGCCAACCTAATGCTTCACGGCACTCAGCATAGAAGCTATGATGAGATTTCCAGATACTCGCGTGAGCGCGGCTTTAACATCCGTGCTTTCAATCACATAGATAGCACCACTTTCCGCGGTAAATGCCACAGCTCGAACCTGCATGGCGCGCTTGCCTTGCTCAGCGAGATCATCACCGAGCCAAAACTGGACAAGGGATACTTTCAGATGCTCAAGAACACTGCGGCTGAAGGCCTTAGGCGCGATAAAGACTATTCCGTCACCCACGCCTACACAAAGTGGTTCAAATCCCTTTTCGGCGCGAAAAACAACCTCTATTACCCCACCGGTAATCTCGATGCAATTAACAAGCTAAAGCTTTCAGATTGCGAGGATTGGCTTGCCTACAAAAACTCAGGAACAGCATATAGCCTCGCCATTGTGGGCTCTTTAGACCCTCATCTCGTGCTGAGCTATGCAAATAAATACTTTGGCGCGAAGCTGAATTACACGAGCGAACGCAAATTCAATCCCATCTACGAAGAGCGTAAACCCAAGCTCTACAGGGATTACCAAAAGATAGATCAAGCAATCATCTATTGCGGCGGCATCGCCAGCCCGGCTTCAAATATAGAAGAAAACACTGCATTCTACGTGCTTTCCCACCTCATGGGCGGTGATCTCTCCTCGCGGCTTTACTGGACTCTGAGGGAAAACAACGGCTACGCATATCAAACCGGTTTCGACTTTTCTTCCATTCAAGATCTCGGCTACTGGTATTCCTACGTCTTCTGCGATCCTGATCAGTATTTAGATAGCCTGAAAGCACTTAGGCGTGTTTTTGATGATCTGCTAAAAGATGGATTCAATGAAGAAGAGCTCACGCGCGGCAAGAAATATCTCAGCGCAATCACCAAGATGGATGGTGAGAGCGCTTCATTCAGAGCAGCGGCGATTTCCAACCTGCTATGCCTTGGCTACGATCTCGATTATTACCTCAGCCGCGAAGAACGCTTAAACTCAGTTGATATAGAACTACTTAATTATCTGGCAAACAAATACTTAAACACTGATAATCAATATACTTATGTGATGGTTTGAAATATGATTAGTCTTGGAATTGACATTGGTTCACGCAATACAAAGATAGTAATTTGGGATAACTCTCAAAAAGAAATCCTCTTTAGCGCATATACTGCAACGGGTGTAATCATCAAGGAAACTATTGATGCACTGTTAGATAAAGCAGGCAACTTAACCTCATCTATTAAATATAGCTGCGCAACCGGCTATGGCAGAAAGATGTACAAGGAAGCTGATTCCATTAAAAGCGAGATAACCTGCCATGCAAAGGCATGCCATATGCTCTTCCCGCAGGCGCGCACTGTAATAGACATCGGCGGACAGGATTCAAAGGTTATCACGCTCACTGAGGCAGGAAACGTAGAAGATTTTATCATGAACGACAAATGTGCCGCAGGGACGGGAAGGTTCTTAGAAATGACCGCAAACAAGCTTGAATGCGACATTTCCGAGCTCTCCGATCTCGCATCTAAAGCAGACAAGGAAATCCCTTTAAATTCCACCTGCGTCGTCTTTGCAGAAAGCGAAATAATCGGACTTTTGGCAAAAGGCGAAAAGCCTGAAAACATTGCCCGTGCGGTAAATAACAGCATAGCCAAGCGTATCTACGCTCAGATGGCACCGCTTAATTGGCAAGCACCCATTGTCTTCACCGGCGGAGTCGCCCAAGGCAGCGATCTCGTTCATTGCATCGGCAAAGCTTGCGGACACGAGCTACACGTCCCCTTCGATCCCGAAATAACCGGCGCTTTAGGCGCAGCAATATTGGCGTTTTAATGTACGATTATCACCTGCACACAGAATATAGCTTCGATAGCCGCATCAAAGGTAAAGAGCTCATGGAGAAGGCGATAGCCTTAGGCTACAAAGAGATCGCGATCACCGAACACCTCGACCTGCTCCCCTTTGAAGTAAGAAGCCACGGCATCCCTGCACTCAGGAAATATTGGAACTATTGCCAAGAACTACAAAAAGAGTATCCGCAAATCAAGCTCTATTGCGGCTTAGAAATAGGCGACTATCATCGCACCAAAGACTTTGCTTTGCAGCTACTTGAAGGCTTCGACTTCTTCCCAATCATGGGCTCTGTTCACATCCTCGAAGACAATACAAATGTTGCCATACTTTTAGACGGCAAACTCTCAAAAGAGCACACGATTGAATATTATAATCAAAATCTCGAACTCGTAAAGAATTGTGATATAGATATCTTAGGTCATCTCGGAGTATATAAGAGATATTATAATCAAAGTTTAGATGAACGCTTTGTTTATCCCATTATCGAGGAAATCTTTTCCGCGCTCATAGAACGAAACATCTATTTAGAGGTTAATCTTAGCAGTTTAAATAAACCTTATCAGATGATAATTCCAGAGCCGGAAATGCTGGATATGTATAAAGAAATGGGCGGAAAACTGCTCTGCATTGGTTCAGACACACATCGAATCAACGAGTTTGTAGATAACACCCCTATATTACAACGCTTTAACCTTCCCTCCAATCCCATTAAAAGGTTCAGATAAGCCCTCTTTTTGATAGAAAACAGACAACCTGCTAAACCCTTGTCCCTTATGGGGTTCACGTGGAGATGTGGTCATGATGTGCTCATGGCTATGACCGTATCATGACCGCATCTATAGCAGAATCCCATAAGGAAGCAGTGGGAAAGGCGTGATATATAAGCATATATGCCATCGATAAAATTCTCGCCATCTATCTCTCATAAAAAAGATAATTATGGAGCCTCAAGAATAATCTTGACATTTTATCAGTTGCAGAAAGCATGGATCAATCTGAGTCGGGATGTAGCGCAGCCCGGTTAGCGCGCTCGGTTCGGGACCGAGAAGTCGGAGGTTCAAATCCTCTCATCCCGACCACTTTAATAATGTGGTCTTCTTGCCTATCACAAAACGCGCGGCATCAAGGCTCACATAGCGTTGCGGCAAGTATTCGCCTCGGCATCTTGCCCACGATTCTCATTATCCGAATCTTATTGCAGTTGCAGAAATAGATTCGAAGCGTCAGCAAAGCCAAAGGCAAAATTGTATTAAAAAAAGGGAAAAAGGCAGTCATGCCGAAAGAAAAGCATAACTATAAATACTACCTGAAGCTGCTTCATCCTTTTATAGCAGACAATAAAGGGCTCTTATTCTTTGGTCTTTTTGCGATGCTTGTCACCTCTTTCCTCAGGCTCGTTGATCCTCTAATCCTAGCCCTGATAATCGATAAGAGCATCCCAAATCATGATCTCAGCGAAATGTTTCGCTATGGCTTTATGTTTGTGGCTGTGGTTCTGGTATCCGGGCTCCTCTCTTATGCGCAAATCGTTTTGCTAAGCAGGTTTGGCATCAAAGTAATCACGCGCTTCAAGGGCGAAGTCTTCAGCCATCTGCTCAAGCTCCCCATTTCCTGGTATAATAAACAACCGGTAGGCGAGCTAATTGCACGAGTGGAAAGCGATAGCGAGCGCGTGAAAGTGCTTTTCTCGGATCTTTCTATCACCATTGTCGGCAACTTACTGTTTTTCATCGGAGTGTTCGCAGTCTTGCTCTACAAGGATTTTAAGACCACTATCATCCTCATGCCGATAATCATCGTCTGCATCATATTGTATTGGCTATTATATAAGTTCCTGGCAAAGTTTTATCGTAGAATCAGGGAGAAATATGCCCTAATCTCTGCAAAGATTACAGACTATGTGCAGGGCATGTCCATGATCCAGGCACTCAATCAAGAGAAGCGCGTATATGACGATATGGCTTATGCTTCCAGAGATAAACTTGTCTTGGAAGTAAAAGCTAATTTCATTCATTACGGCTCGCAGGGCATATTTGAATTTGTGTTTAACGTGCTCTTCGTAGTCATCGTTATCCTTGCAACCGCTCCCAAGATCATCGCCGGAGCGGCATCGCTGGGAACCCTCGTCGTATTCATCCAATATATCTTCCGTATGATCTGGCCTATCATGCACTTAGGTGAGAATGTGATACAAATGCAAAGGAGCTTTGTTTCGCTGAAGAGGATATTGGAGCTCACCTCGTTAAAGACTGAAGATGAGAGCTTTACCGGCACTACTCTGCCATCATTTGAAAAAGAGATAAAGTTTGAAAACCTGAGCTTTGCCTACAACGATGAAGATTGGGTGCTAAAGGATATCAATTTCACCATTCCTAAGGGCAAAAAAATAGCCCTCGTAGGGCCTTCGGGTAGTGGTAAATCCACCGCAATCAGCTTGCTCTGTGCCTTCTATCATGCACAAAAGGGGCAAATAACGGTGGACGGCGTGCCTATCAGTGAGATGGATTTTCGCGCTTGGCGCAGTAAGATAGGACTCATCTTGCAGGACATCTTCCTCTTTCCGGGCTCGATCTTGGAAAATGTTAGAGTTTATAACGATAACATCGATCACTCTCAGGTGGAAAATGCCATCAATATCGTACAATTAGATGCCTTCATAAATAAACAGCCGGATGGCTTGATGACCGAGCTTGCCGAGCGTGGGCAAAACGTTTCGCATGGCGAAAAACAGCTGATCTCCTTTGCGAGAGCCTTGGCCTTTGAATCCGAAATCATCATCATGGATGAGGCTACGGCTTCCATAGATCCGCAAACCGAGGCGCGCATACAAAGAACCATGAAAACTGCTTTTGAAGGCAAGACCATAGTCGTTGTGGCGCATAGACTCACCTCCGTTCTCGATGCCGATGAGATCTTGTATCTTGAAGAAGGTGAAATCAAGGCGCGCGGTGATCATCAAACGCTGATGAAAGAGAGTCCTGCCTATCAGAGACTGGTGGAATTGCAGCTTTTGGGAGGAGAGGATGAATAAGCATATTCGCTGGATTCTCACCCAATATAAGGCTCATAAATGGTTTGTGCTTGTAATGGTGCTCTTCACGCTGGTTACCTCCGCTGTGTCCATCGCCTATCCTATTGCCTTCAAAAAAACAATCGACGTGCTTAGCGAAATCATGAGCAATCCGGAGCTTTTCCCGGAGCCCATGCGCGAGGTTGGCAAGGTAATTAGGTTCTTCCTCTTTATAGGAATGGCGCAGATATTTACAGGCTTCTATCCCAGCATTCGCGGGTGGGTTAACTATCGCTTTGAACACGCATTACGCATGCTTTACTTCGGTGAAATCATCAAAAAAGACTATAGATTCTTCAATAAATATAGAACCGGTGATATCGTGACGAGGCTCACAGATGATCTCTCGGATTATCCCAAGATATCTTGGTTTCTCTGTAGCGGGATATTCCGTGCCTTCAATTCATTCTCGCTCATCCTATTCTCCGTCCTGGTAATGTTTAGCATCAATGTGAAGCTCACTTTGCTTTCCATTGCACCTCTGCCTTTGATGATGGTCGTCTTCTATTTTGCCAGCGAAAAGCTCTATACGAATTTTGAGGCAAATCAGAGGGCTATCTCTAATATCAATAATCAATTAGAGATGAGCTTTTCAGGAATCAGGATTGTGAAGTCTTTTGTGAGTGAAGAAAAGTATAATCGCTTCTTTGATGATGCGCTAAATAGAAGGTTTAAGACCGAGATGAGCGTGGTAAAACTCAATGCCATACTCACCCTATTTTATCAATATATTGATTATTTTGCGCAGATTGGCGTGATCATGTTCGGCGGTTGGATGGCGGTGAGAGGCGAGATCTCCGTGGGCACATTCTTCCTTTTCTATACCTATCTTTCCATGATGATCTATCCGCTGTTGGATCTCCCCCAGCTTTTTGTTTCGGGCAAACAAGCCTTCGTAAATATCGATAGATTGGAAGAGATGAAAGACTATCCTACATTCAATAAGGATGAGGATTTTGGCGTGAAAGCAAAAGGCTTTAGCGGCCTCAGCTTTGAAGATGTTTCTGTGCGCTATGCAGATGGCGATAGAGAGATCTTAAGGGATATGAGTTTTGAGATGAATCCCGGTGAAAAGATGCTGATCTTGGGAGCCACGGGAAGCGGTAAGTCTACCATTGCAAACCTGATCTTGGGGTTAATCAAACCCAGTAAAGGAAAGATTAGCTTCAGCGGAATAAATATAGAAGAAATCAATATCAAAAGCCTTCGTGATGTGGTAGCCTTTGTTCCCCAGGAAGCCTCACTCTTTAGTGGCACCATCAAAGAAAACATCATGCTGGCAAATCTTGAAGCAGATGAAGAAGAATATGATTTGGCAATCAAGGCATCTCAGATGACAAATGAGATCGCAGACTTCCCCATGAAAGAAAACACAATGCTGGGTCAGCGCGGATTGGGCGTGTCTGGCGGACAAAAGCAAAGACTCACCATCGCGCGTGCCCTCATCAAGCGTCCTAAGCTACTGATCCTAGATGACATCACTGCATCCTTGGACGCCGAAAATGAAGAGAGGCTCTGGCAGGATATCAATAAACACTATCCTGATACCGCTTCCATCGTGATCTCGCATAGACTTTCCACGCTCAGATATGTGGACAGCATTCTCTTCATAGATTCTGAAGGTAAAGTGCATAAAGATAGTCATGATAACTTGGTTTTTGCAAGCAAAGAGTACCACGATTTCTTGCATGAACATCTCAAGAAATAATATAGTTGTATTTAGTGAATAAAGATTATTATATACCGCTAAGAGATTGATCTATTAGCCCTTAAAGCCCAATAGTGATATATTTATTGATATTCTTGTTGACAAAAATGTAAAGAGTTTTATAAATGCAAAAAATGATAAATCCTGGAGTAAGACGCTATGAACGACCAGCTACAAAATCTTTTAAGCAAGGTTTATGACGAGGGAGTGGCCAAGGCAAATGCCGAAGCCGATCTTATTTTGGAAAAAGCAAAAAAAGAAGCTGAAACTATTTTGGCTGAAGCAAATGATAAGGCAAAAGAAACCCTTGCCGCTGCTCAAGCCGATGCAGACGCCCTGAAGAGCAATACCGAAGGCGATATCAAGATGGCTTCAAATCACAGCATTAGCGTGCTGAAGCAAAACATCGTTGATATGCTGCTCAAAATCACCGTCGAAGAATCCACCAAGACCGGCTTTCAAGATCCTGAGTTCGTAAAAGAGCTCATCAAGGAAGCACTTGAAGCTTGGAAGGAATCATCCGCTCAGATCAGCATCGCAGAATCTATGGAAGCAAAGATAGACGAGGCATTTCTTGCATCTATCAAAAGTGCTTTCAATAAAGAGGTTAAGATCGACTTTAGCCCCAAGATCCGCGCAGGCTTCTCCATCGCCCCTCTCGATGGCAGCTATAAGCTCAGCTTTAGCGATGATGATTTCGCTGCTTTATTTAAAAACTATTTACGTCCGAGAACTGCTGAAATACTTTTTGAAAATTGATTATGGCAAAGCAATACTACTATCTTGTAGCCGGATTGCCAAACATCTCACTTGATGATAGTAAAATCGCGGTGGGACCTGAGCAATTTCGGCAAGAGGCAAAAGAACAGCTCAGTAAAAAGGATTATACCTATCTTGAGCTTTTGCACCTGCCCTCGGATATGCAGAACCTGCTGCATGTCCTTTACAAAGAGGATAGAAGGGACTCTGAAGGCATATATTCGCATGAATATTGGCAAGATTATATTGACTATATCCGAGACAATTTGGATAATAGCAATCTTGCTTGCCCAGCTGAGTTTCAGGCTATCCCTGAGTTTGTGCGTGTAAGCATAAAAAAAACGCTATCTTTAGAGGAGTTGCCCGCTAAAGATAGCGTGAATAAAGAGCTTCTCAGTCAATTCTTTCGCTTTACCGCCGAGCATAAGAATCCTTTTCTCAGGGCTTGGTTTGAGATGGAAAGATACATCAGAAACATCCTCTCTGCCATCAATGGACGCAATCATAAAGTTCCCTTTGCGCAGTATCTCATCGGAGATGACGAGCTGGTTTTTCAACTCAGCAGCAGCCATGCAGCAGACTTCGGACTCGGTAAAGAACTGCCTATATTCGATAACGTTATGCGTATATGGGAACAAAATGACATTCTCCATAGAGAGCGCGGATACGACGTCTATAAAGGCAAATGGATTGACGAGCAAAACTTTTTTAATTACTTCAATATAGATAGGATTTTGGGCTACTATTCCATGCTCAGAATCATAGACAGATGGATAAGGGCTGATGCCGAGCTGGGTAGACAAGTCTTTCAAGATACTATTGATAGGCTTGAAAACAGCTTCAGCTTCCCCGAAGATTTTAATATTAAAATTAAGCAAAAATAGAAGGTGTCACGATGACCAAAGGTGTTGTAAAAGCAATCATTGAAAACCTCGTTCAGGTCGAGGTCTCAGGTCCCGTTGCTCAAAACGAGATTTGTTATATCGAACTGGGGTCTGTAAGACTAATGGCTGAAGTCATTAAGGTGCTTGGCAATATCGCATATACGCAGGTATTTGAAAGCACTCGCGGACTCAAGCCCGGAGCAAATGTGGAATTCACCAAACATATGCTCGAAGTCAAGCTTGGCCCAGGCATGCTCTCAAAGAGTTATGACGGACTGCAAAATGATCTGAATAAAATGGAAGGTGTCTTCCTGCAAAGAGGCGACTATACAGATCCTCTCGATGAAGACAGTGTTTGGGATTTTACGCCCATTCTTAAGGCCGGAGATAGAGTTTCCGGCGGGGACTGGTTGGGAAGCGTTCCGGAAAGCTGGATATCCCACAAGATCATGGTTCCCTTTGCCCTTGAAGGCGAATACACTATTAAAAGCATTGTCGATAAAGGCAATTATAAACTCACCGATACCATTGCCACTCTCACTGATGAGGATGGTAATGAGATAGAGGTAAATATGATTCAGCGCTGGCCGGTGAAGATTCCCATCAGGAGCTACAAAGAAAAGCCGCGTCCATTCAAACTCTTGGAAACAGGAGTGAGAACGCTGGATACCCTGAACCCTATGGTGGAAGGTGGAACGGGCTTTATTCCCGGACCCTTCGGCGCAGGTAAGACTGTACTTCAGCACTCAATCTCTAAGAACGCTGAAGCAGATCTCATCATCTTTGCAGCATGCGGTGAGCGTGCAAACGAAGTAGTTGAAATCTTTGTGGAGTTCCCGCAGTTGGACGACCCCAGAACAGGGCGTAAACTCATGGAGCGCACGATTATCATTTGTAATACCTCTAATATGCCCGTGGCGGCACGTGAAGCTTCTGTCTATACCGCTATGACCATTGCGGAATATTATCGCAATATGGGGCTCAGAGTGCTGCTCTTGGCAGACTCGACCTCACGTTGGGCTCAGGCGCTAAGAGAGATGAGTAACCGCATGGAAGAGCTTCCCGGACCGGATGCTTTCCCCATGGACCTCACGGCGATAGTTTCAAACTTCTACGCTCGTGCCGGTTATGTATATCTCAATAATGGTGAAACAGGCTCTATTACCTTCATCGGAACGGTCTCCCCTGCGGGTGGAAACCTCAAGGAACCTGTAACGGAATCCACCAAAAAAGCTGCGAGATGCTTCTATGCTCTCTCCCAATCCAGGGCAGATAGTAAGCGCTATCCCGCGGTTGATCCCATTGAGTCTTATAGTAAATATCTTGAATACACCGAAGTTGTTCAGTATCTGAATGAAAACATCAAAAGCGACTGGGTAGATAGCGTGCTCTTTACAAAAGACATGCTCCTCCGCGGGCGCGAAGCTCAGGAACAGATCAACATCCTCGGTGATGACGGCGTGCCGCTCTCCTATCACGATAGATATTGGAAGAGCGAGCTTTTGGATAGAGTGATCCTTCAACAGGATGCCTTCGACGATGTCGATGCCTCTACCCCGATGAAGCGCCAAGAATACATGTTGAAACTGGTCTTAGATCTCTGTGAGAAAGACTTTGTATTTGAATCCTTTGAAGAAGTCATGCCATATTACATGAAGATAGTCAACGTTCTCAGGCAGATGAACTATGTTAAGTTCCAATCTACTGAATTTGACGGGTATTTGGAAGACCTTCACAAAATAGTTGAAGAAAGGAGTGCAAACTAATGGCTACACAAGCTTTTCAGAAAATATACACCAAACTTAATCAGATCACGAAAGCTACTTGTTCTGTCAAAGCTACGGGTGTGGGCAGCGAAGAGCTTGCAACCGTTGGCGGACGCTTGGCTCAGGTTGTGAAAATAGTTGAAGATGAAATCACCCTGCAGGTCTTTGCCGGAACAGAAGGCATAGGCACCGACGCTGAAGTTATCTTCTTTGGCAAAGCGCCTACACTCAAAGTAGGCACAGAGCTTGCCGGACGCTTCTTCAATGCTTATGGAGACCCCATTGATGGCGGTCCCGAGATAGACGGCATAGAAGTTGAGATTGGCGGGCCTTCCGTCAATCCCGTGCGTCGTGAACAACCCTCGGAACTCATCGCGACCGGTATTGCAGGCATCGACCTGAATAATACCCTTGTGACGGGGCAAAAGATTCCCTTCTTCGCAGACCCCGATCAGCCTTATAATGAAGTGATGGCCATGGTTGCCCTCAGAGCCCAAAGTGATAAGATTATCCTGGGCGGCATGGGGCTTACCAATGACGACTATCTCTTTTATAAACACGCTTTCGAGAACGCCGGCGTGATAGATAGAATCATATCATTCATGAATACCACGGAAGACCCCACCGTTGAACGCCTCTTGGTTCCCGATATGGCGCTCACCGCCGCTGAATACTTTGCAGCGGAACATAACGAGAAAGTGCTGGTTCTTCTTACAGATATGACGCTTTATTGCGACGCCCTCAGCATTGTCTCAAACCGTATGGATCAGATTCCATCCAAAGACTCCATGCCCGGCTCCCTCTATAGTGATCTGGCAAAACTCTATGAAAAGGCAGTGCAATTCCCCGAAGGTGGCTCGATTACCATTATCGCGGTGACTACGCTCTCCGGCGGTGATATCACGCACGCTATCCCGGATAACACCGGTTATATCACTGAAGGTCAGCTCTTCCTCAAGAGAGATACTGACATCTCTAAAACAGTAGTTGACCCCTTCCGCTCGCTATCTCGTCTCAAACAGCTGGTGATCGGAACAGAGACGCGCGAAGATCATCCTCAAGTGATGAACACCGCAGTGCGCCTCTATGCCGACGCTGCAAACGCAAAGACAAAGCTGGAGAACGGCTTTGATCTCTCCGACTACGACGAGCGCGTATTGGAATTTGCTAAAGAGTATTCACACGACATTCTGGCAATTGACGTCAATATCGATACAGACACCATGTTAGACATAGCATGGGAACTATTCCAAAAATATATGAAAAAGGAAGAGATCGGCATTAGAGACGACCTCATGAACATCTACTGGAAGAAAGAATGAAAATAAATTTTCAGTACAATAAAATCTCACAGCTACAGCTAATAAAGCAGCTTGAGGTTAGAGAAAAGGCTTTGCCGACCCTGAAGAACAAGGAGTCTGCATTGAGGCTGGAGGTTAAGCGTGCCCGCGACGACGCTGCAGAGCTGGAACGGGCTATCGCTCAACGCAATACCGAAATCAATGCACTCATGCGCCTTTGGGGTGAATTCGATCAAAGCCTGATCTCAATCAGAGATGTGGATATCAGAACCAAGAAGATCGCGGGGGTCAAAACTCCCGAACTCGAGCATATTGATTTTGAGATCGCACCCTTCAATCTCTTCACTGCCCCCAGCTGGTATCTGGATGGAATCACGCTGCTCAAAGAGCTTGCTCGCTTGCAGATAGAGCGTGAGTTCTTCATCCGCAAGATGCTTATCTTGGAGCAAGTGAGAAAGAAGACCACCCAAAAGGTGAACCTCTATGAGAAGGTGCAAATCCCCGCCTTTGAAGATGCCATACTGAGAATCAAGCGCTTCCTTGAAGACGAAGAGAACCTCAGTAAAGCTGCTCAAAAGATTCTTAAAACAAGACTGGAGAAACTCAGATTGGAGAAACAAAATGATTGAGAAGATGAAAAAGTATTCTTTCGTGCTCTATCATAGGGAGTATCCGGACTTTCTGGCTAAGCTCCAAGAGCTAGGACTTTTGCACATCATTCGTTCTACAGACGACCTCACCCCTGCTCTCTTGGAGAATCAAGAGATGTTGGTCAAGTATTCTGAAGCGATTAAGCTTCTTAGCAAACATCAGGGAGATGAGTCCAAAGGTAGCTCGAACCAGCCTACTCTTTCACTTCTCAATCACATCAATCAAGCAAGAGAAGAAAAGGACGCTCTGGGCAGAGAAATAGAAAGCTTGAACAAGCATGTCAGAGACCTCGAACCATGGGGAAGCTTTGACTATGACATAGTTTCCACGCTCAGAGAGAGCGGGATTGCCCTTGATTTCTATCATTGCCCCAAAAACCATTTCAAGGAAGAGTGGGAAGAAGAAAACACTCTTTATAAGATTGGTGAGCGTGTAGGCATCATCTATTTCGTGGTGCTTGCTTTAGGCGAATCACCGGTAATCGAAGCAGACAACTTTATCTTCCCAGAGAAAAGCCTGCAAGAGCTGATCAAAGAACGTGATGCAGTAAGCACTAATATCTCTGAGATTGACCAGTATTTCGAGAACATCGCAGACTTCGCCATCAATGCTTTCCAAAAGGAGATAGCAAGGCTTACCACCGAGTATGACTATGCAGACATCAGCGAACAAGCGCATGACGAAGCTGACGGTCATCTCAAAGTGATCAGCGGCTGGATTCCCATCAGCAAAGAAGAAGGACTCAAATCCTTTCTCGATGAGGAAGGAATCATCCACGTCGCCTCCGAAGCCACAGAAGATGACGAGCCGCCCATTAACTTGGTAAACAACTGGTTCTCACGCCTTTTCGAGCCTATCACGCGCATGTATATGTTGCCCAAATACACAGAGTTTGATCTGACGCCATTCTTTGCGCCTTTCTTCATGCTCTTCTTTGGCTTCTGTAATGCAGACATGGCTTATGGCGTGGTTTTAGTACTCCTTGCCGTGATCTTGCGCGCAAAGATTAAGAACCCGAACATGAAATCTTATATGACCCTTGTTGCGCTTTTCGGAGCTGCATCGATAGTCATGGGCTGGGTGATGGGTTCCGTCTTAGGCTTTGACCTCAAAGAGGTAGCAGTGATCGGAGACAAGATTCCCGTACGGGATACAAACCAGATATTTAATCTGGGCTTGCTCTTAGGCGTGATTCAGATCCTCTTTGGCGTGAGCATTACCATAATACGCAAAGCTGTCAAAGAAGGCTTTTTGCACACCTTGCAGCCCATTGGCAATTTCCTCTTGATAGGAACTCTGTCCATCATGGGCGCCGGTCTTTTGGATGCTGATATCTCGGCCTTTAGCCCCTACCTGAAATACTCACTTTGGGGAGGGCTGGGACTTATCCTGCTCTTCAACAAACCCGGACGCAATCCCTTTATCAACGTAGCAAGCGGACTTTGGGAACTCTATAATATCATCAGCGGCTTCTTTGGCGATATACTCAGCTATATCCGCCTCTTTGCTCTGGGAGTTTCCAGCAGCATCTTAGGGCTCGTTATCAATAGCGTTGGCGCCGAGATGTTAGGAATACCTTTGATTGGCGGCATTGTCTTTGTGATCTTCATGATCTTAGGACACACCTTGAACCTTGCCTTGGGTAGCCTCTCAGGATTCGTACATCCGCTTAGACTCACCTTTATCGAATTTTATGGAAACGCAGGCTTCGAAGGAGCCGGCACTGAATATAAACCCTTTGCTAAAACAACTAATTAAAGAATAGGAGGTTCAATGGAACCCGTAACCACAAGCTTAGCACAGACCATGGCGGGCGGAAATCTGGCATATTTCTTAGCCTGGATCGGTATGTTTCTCATGGTAGGCCTTTCCGGAATCGGAAGCGCCTGGGGAACAGTAATCGGTGGTAGTGCAACCGTAGGAGCCCTTAAAAAGAGAAGTGAAATCTTCCCTAACTGCATGATTCTTTCTGCACTTCCCAGTACACAGGGATTGTATGGATTTGGTGCTTTCTTTATCCTCAGCGGCCATATCTCGCTTGAGATGAACATGATGCAAGCCTCAGCCATCTTTGGCGCAGGACTCATCATGGGAGTGGTGGGATTAATCTCAGCCTATCATCAGGCAAGAATCGTGGCCAACGGAATCGAAAGCATGGGTTCAGGAAACGATGTCTTCGCAAACACCCTCATCCTTGGCGTGTTCCCGGAGCTTTATGCTATCGTAGCATTTGCAACCTGTTTCTTGATCTCTGGTTCAATCCCCGGATTGGCTTAAATCTAAAAAACACACTATCTAAAGCGCGTCCTGTTTTATGCAAGACGCGCTTTTTCTATTCAGCACGATCACACGACTATTGCTCGAAGAAGCTGGCACACTTCGCCGATTAGGCTTATACACACAATTCAGCCTGATTAACACTGTTTAACACAACTATACGCTTATAAAAGAACTATAGGGTTTTAGCCAACCACACTGCTGATTAAAAAGTAAAGAAAAACCCATTCAACTGATCAGGAAGAAAGTCGGTGCTTCTTTGATCTTTAATTACCATTTTGGTGAGTTGGCACCCTCTACTTTTATATAGGAGCCCAAAAGTGAAAATTATGACCAAATTTTGCAACTATTTTTTGAGCGATCTCGTAAGTACCTGATAAATAAGGCCTGAAATATTTTGATTTATTTTAAATTGCAAAATGTTATGTAAACTTGATGCTTTTTGTAGAGTTAATTTTGACGTGTAGTGTCAAACAAAGTTGACACAATAACACGGTGGATCAGCAGCAATATGATTGATGAAATATGATTAAAATCTTTTCTCGATTAAAGTGTATAGAATACGGAGAATCTTTAGCCGAATGTCCCGGGTTCATGCCCTTTTGCCCGCTACACCTCCTAAACGATACCATTCAAACTCAGCGCCTTACAAATACCTCGTCCCCTTAGTAGAATCCGCATTCACCGAAAGCTCGGCAAAATCCCCCGCCTTGAACTTCGGAATAGCCGCCGCCGCAATCATCGCAGCATTATCAGTACAAAGCTCCAGCGATGGATAAAAGACCTCAATCCCCTGCCTTTTTGCAGCATGAGTCATCTTATGCCTAAGCGCACTATTCGCCGCTACCCCGCCTGAGATTAGCACCTGATTGATCTTTAGCTCTCTTGCTTTTCTCAGCGTTTTTTTAATCAGTGGCTGAATGATTGCATCCTGCACACTGGCAGCAATATCATGAATATGCTCTTTGATGAAGTCTTCATCTTTATCCAGCAAATACGTGCGAATTGCCGTCTTCATACCGCTATAGCTAAAGTTATAGTTATCTTTCTGAGGCAAAGGATTAGGCAGCTTTACAAAGCTCTTATCCCCGCCCTTGGAAAGTTTATCAATGATAGGTCCGCCGGGAAAATCCAGTCCCATGAGTATGGCGCTCTTATCAAAAGTTTCCCCCGCCGCATCATCTAAGGTTTTGCCCACCACCTCAAACTCCGTTTCACTGATAAAATGCACAAGCTCAGTGTGCCCGCCCGATACAACTAAGGCAAGAAAGGGAGACTCTATCTTGCCCCTATGTTCTATGAAATTTGCAAAGATATGACTCAACAAGTGATTGACAGTGATCAGTGGAACCTCAAGAGACCAAGCCATGCTCTTTGCAAAAGCCAGCCCTACAATGAGTGACCCTATAAGCCCGGGATTGACGGATACCGCCAGCGCATCAATTTGACTCATTTCAAGCCCCGCCTTATCCAGCGCCACCTGAGTAAGCCGCATAATATTTTGCATATGCATTCTTGATGCAAGCTCAGGCAAAACTCCACCAAATTCAAGATGCTCTTTTTGCGTGGAGACTACATTGGACAGCACCTCATAATCTGTATTTAACACCGCGACAGAGGTATCATCGCAAGAGGTTTCAAAAGACAAAATATATTTCATCGACCACGCTTTCTTACTTTATTTGGAGTAATCGCCAATACGCGCAAGCCTTCCGGCACTTCCAGCTCAATCTCATACATATCTCTTTCATCCGGTTCTTCCGAGACTATCGCCTTTATCTTAGCCGCAGTAAGAGACTTGATATCCTCCGCAGAGCCCTGTATCCTCGCCGCAACGCTACCCAGCATATATCCATCGGGTAAAAGTATATTTGAAACAACTTTAGTGCTTTCTTGAGAGCCGCTAATGGTAAGTAAAACACTGTTTTCCGAAAGATTTATATCCGAATCGATAGGCGCAAGAGGCAGCTCAATTATCTTTTGCTTGAGCATATCCGTAGTGATTTCCTCTGTATGAAGCTGAGAAACGAGTTGCACCTTATTCTTCGGTCCATGTAGGGTCACCTTCTCGGGACTAATATGATATTGATATTCCTTAAGTTCGCTCTGCGCCTGCCTATCTTTGAAAGCAAGCTTTACAGAGACGCTCTTTTTGAGCAAAACATCGGTCTGCACGGCGATCTTATTATTATCAGCCGGCCCAAGGATTTTAACCTTATTATTTTCAGGAATATTTATCGCATAATTTTGCAGTGAAATGAGATCTAATCCCGCTGAAAGCCCGCTCGCATCAATATTTGCGACGGGTCTTGAAATCGCGAGCCTCAGGATATCTAAGCCCTTGCCTTCCACGCTGAAGGGAATTGTTGTCGGCATATTTTCAAGACTGATATCAGCCGGCAAGCTATTGAGCCGCACGGGAAGGTTGACCTTGCTTTTATGTTCCATTACCAAAACAGATTGCAGCCAAATCAAGATCGCCAGCGAGAGCGCAAAGAGCTTTAATCCAAGATTTTCTTTAAACATTTAATCCTCGTCATGGATATTGATACCATATTGTTTTATCTTTTTATACAGTGTAGTTCTTTCGATGCCAATGCTTTCCGCCGTCTTAGCCACGCGCCAATTATTGGCTTGCAGATGGTGGATAAGATAATCATTTTCATACAGTGCTACACTTTGCCTTAGGTTAGGAATGCTAATATAAGGCGATTCTCCATCAGCAATATGTTCGGTTTTGTTTTTTAGTTTATGCTCCATATGCTTGATTATTATTGCATTGGAGATATTTTTTTCATTAATCATTATGAATTTACAGAAGTTTCTCAGCTCACGGATATTTCCCGGCCAGTTATAGCTTAGAAGATGATCTTTAAGTGTAGTGAGATCAAGCTTTTCATTGATATTAAAACGATGCGAATAGCTGGTGAGGAAGAAGCTCATGAGCAACAAGACATCCTCTCCTCTATCTCTTAAGGGCGGCAGCTCGATGATATTCCCCTCGATACGATAAAAGAGATCCTGCCTGAATCTATTGGGATCTGAAAGCACGCTCTTATCTGCATTTGTAGCGAAGATGAGACTGGTATTCACCTTCTTCATCGGCCCGCCCACCACCTGTATCTCTTTATTTTCTATCGCACGCAAAATCTTAGACTGAGCCACCATAGAAAGATTTGTTACTTCATCCAAGAAAAGCACGCCATTGCTGCATTCTTCAAAAAAGCCGACTTTGTTTTTAGTAGCACCGCTCACGCTGCCCTTCATGTGTCCGAAAAGCTCGCTTTCAATAGAGTTCTCGGTCAAAGCAGAACAGTTCAGAGTATGGAAAGGCTTACCAAAACGCTTGGAACTGATATAGTAATAGTTCGCCGCAACCTCTTTACCCGTGCCGGTTTCGCCGGTGAGAAAGAGATCTTCATCCACCTCTGCCAGCTTATGAATCTGCTCGCGTACCTTTTGGATTTCAGGGCTCTCCCCAATGAAAGGAAAAGACCGCGCAAATTGCTTTTTGAGATTGATAACCTCTATCTGCAAGCCGATATGCTCTTCCTCTTGCCTCTTCAGGGTGATGGCGTTATCGATGTGTAAAAGCAGTTGATTCGTATTAAACGAACTACCTTTTTCAATGAAATGATATGCCCCGAGGCGGCGAATTTCACGAACTTGACTGGTGCTCACCTCTCCGGAAACAACTATGACCTTGTAATTTAAGTCCATTTCCTCCTTGAGGTGTTTCAGCACCTGAATTCCATTGAGCTTGCTTCCCACCAAGAAAACATCCAAAAGAATAACGTCGGGATTAAATATCCTGAGCTCCTCAAAAAACATTTCCGAATTTGTAGTAATCAACACTTGATATGAATAGTTTTCCAGCACCAGCGCCAGCTGATCCGCCAAAACGAAATCATCTTCAAGAATAAGAACTTTACCTTTATACATTATTTTACCTCAAAAGCCTTTCTTCTAAACCCGCTAATGCATTGATATAATAGACATAAGCCTGATCCGGCGAATCGTAAGGAGAGAAGTATTTATGAACGTCTCCATCCTGGAAATACTTTGTGCACATATAATAAAAGTGATCTGAAGTGGTGAGCAGACGCGCCTTTCTAAGCAGCTCCTCATCACCTTTCGCCTTCACTTTAAACATGAGCTCAGCCAGGGTCTCCTGCGCATTTTGCTGCATATCGTTCCCCAGCCACGCCGTAGTATCGCGCTCTTCATCCGCCCAAGAAACCGCTTCCGGGAACGAGATCGCCTCTTGCTGATAGTTGGATAGTTCCGCAGCATCTTTGGGATGGATAAAGCTCAAATGATCGTGCTTAAGTATCGCTTCGGGAAGCTTTTCAAGAAAGTCAAAGATCCCGCTCTCCGCCCACTGATGCTCGCCAAAGGTCTCATAATCCATAAATAGATTGAGGAACTGATTTCGCTCCTCGGTCTCGCTGTGCGTGAGTTTATCTACCCAACTGACAAACTTTTCCACGGTCAGCGGATATTCCGGCCACTCACGATTTGAAAACCTAAAGGCAATGTCATCTGAAAGCTTATAATACTTCAAAAGCAGGTTCAGCCGCTTGCTATAATTCTTGTAAGCATACAAAGGAGAGCGCCATTTGAGAATGCGATCCACCCCTTCCGTGAGCATGGTTGTAAAGCCTTTATATTCATAAACGAGATCGGAAATTCTATCCTGATAGATCAATTCGGTATTACGAAAAGTTGTAGGATAGCAGCCGAACTCTTTGAACATCAATTCTCTATGCATTCCAATTTGATCCAAAAACTCATTGGAATCATACAAAGAGGTTAGCGAGTGGAAATATGTTTCACCCAAGGTCTCTACGCAACCCGTATCCACAAGAGCCTGAAAAGACTCCAAGGTTTCGGGGCTATATTTCTTGAATTGCTCAATAGCCGTTCCGGTGATGGAAAAAGCCACCTTGAACTTACCTTCAAAGCGATTGATCAGCTTGAGGAGCAGCTTATTTGTAGGCAGGTAGCACTTTTGCGCCACCTTTTGCATCACCTCTTTATTCAGCGGCTCGTCGAAGAAATCTTTATCTTTTGCTATATCTAAAACATTGTAATGAGAGAGTCTATAGGGTTGATGAACTTGAAAGTAAAATATTATCGATAACATCTCAAACCTTGCCTTTTTCAGTTTTTGTTTTGACCGGTAAACACTTGTCTTCATACACTTTCTTTAGCTTCTCGGCGGCGTCATCCCATTGAATGAGATGCACTTCCTTCATTCCGTCCAAGCCAAGCTGTGTACACTTTTCAGGATTGTCAATGAGATGGCTGATGGTTTGAACCCAAAGATCAACATCCCAATAGTCTATCTTGAAAGCATTTTGAACCACTTCGGATACACCCGATTGCTTTGATATAATGGAAGTTATGCCATAAGCCATGGCTTCCAAGGGGCTGATCCCAAAAGGCTCGGAGATGGACGGCAAGACATATATATCAGACGCGCGAATAATTCTCTCAACCTCTTTTCTATTTAAGAAGCCGGTAAAGAGGAACTTATTTTTCAGACGCTTTGCAGCCGAATCGCGCAGCATCTGCCTGCCCATATCCCCCGTTCCCGCCATGATGAAGCGAGCATCGGGATGTCTATCCAATACTCTCTTAGCCATTTCCAAGAAATATTCAGGCCCCTTTTGCAACGTGATACGTCCCAAAAAGAGAATCACAGGCCCGGCAAATATCCTTTTCTTATTCAGCACGGCATCTTCGGGGATGGTGAAAGCATTGTGCACTATGCAGATCTTGCCGCTGTCTATCTGATAGCGACTCATGATCATCTGCGCGGTATATTGCGAAACAGCTATCACTCTATCTGCAAAACTCATGCCCGCATGCTCGATCTTGTGCACGCGCTCATCTCCGGGGCCGCCTGCTCTATCGAATTCTGTGGCATGAATATGCGCCACCATGGGCTTTCCGCTTATCTTGCGCGCAATCATTCCGGCAGGATATGTAAGCCAATCATGCGCATGGATGAGATCAAACTTGAGTTCCGATGCAAAACGCTTGGCACGCTGAGTAAATATCTGCACCTTGCGGATGATATCTTCTTCACCCACAAGGTTATCGCTCATCGCTTGCCAAAGCTTTCTATCATCTATATCTCTAAGCTCGGCATCCCAATATTCTTGCAATATCTTGCTATGTTCATCATCCGAAAGCGAAAGCTGAGCATAGCTTTCCGGGATGCCGCTTATGCCTATAAATTCAAACTTTTCTTCTTTGCTTTGAAATTCCTTGCTCTTAAATTCATGCTGTTTTATGGGATCAAGGAAGACCGTGGGGAGCAGATCCACATCTTCCACCTTCCTGAGAGGCATATAAATAAGCTCTTCCGTGGGCAAAACGAGATCAACCTCTACTCCGAGTTTGAGCAGAGATTTGACCATTCCATAACACGCCATGCCCAGTCCGCCGGCGATAAGCGGAGGAAACTCCCAAGTAAACATTAAAACTCTCATGATTTCCCTCCTAAGTTCATAATTAGATTTTCAACGCTATAAATTGCTGCAACACTGATGGCTTTTGCCGGCGCCCCCTTGGGGAAATGCGGCATATCTCCATCCCAAACCTCTGCGACGGAGGCTATGTGCCCTTTGATATATCCATTGCGGAATACCGTGATAAGCCCGCTTAGCACCTTCTCCATATCCTCGGCACTCTTTTCATCTGCAAAAGCCTTGATATACAGCTTGCAGAAGGGATCAAGAAGCCAAGCCCAAACGCTGCCGTTATGAAAGGCAAGATCGCGTTCATTTTGATCGCCATAATGCTTCTTCATAAAGCGGTGATTTTTGGGAGAGAGTGTTCTTAAACCATAAAATGTATAGAGTTCGGCAAATGCACGATTGTAAACCGTTTGATAAACCTCTTTTGAATAGGGACTATGCTTCAGCGCGAGCGCAATCACGGCATTGGGTCTCAGCTCAAAGATGGTTTCATCTTCATGTATGCGATCCGCCAAATACACTCCGTTCCAATATCTTTGCATGGAATCTTCAAGCTTTTCTTTAGTCATTAGCAGCTCTGCATCGGGCTTTTCACCTTCTTTATGTTTGTTGATAATTTCTAAATAAGAGGCAATAGCATTATACCAAAGCGCATTGATTTCCACGGGCGCGCCTTCGCGAGGCGTAACTGGATCGTTGTCTATAACTGTATTCATCCACGTGCCTTGCGCTAAGGTCCTGCCCAGATAAATCAGCCCGTCTTCCTTCACGCGGAAGTCGTATTTCTCATTTTGATATATGCCTTTAAGCAAGCTCTCGGCGATATAAGTCATTTCCTGATAAGTTTTAGCATCGTCTTTCTTGAGTGCAAGCTCACAGAGCAGATGAATATAGCGCAGAGTGACCTCAATACTCTCATATTCAAAGAGATCAAAGCCTTCATAGTGCATATTCGGCAAAAGACCGTCCTTCACCTTCTTGCTATATCGTCCTAAGATTTCGGTGATAACATCGATTTCCTCACCATTATGAAGCAGCGCTTCGAGCACGATCATCGCGTCTCTTCCCCAAATTCCATAGTAGGGATAACCGCCTATGATATCGTCCTTTAAGATGAAGTCTTTCAAGCTTTGCTTTAAGATGATCATATAGTCTTCAAAATCAAAAAGCGGTTTGTCTTCATAATCCAGACTTGCAAGGAAATCTTCACCATCGCTGTAATTGGGATAGTCCTTTGGCAAAGGCAGGTTTGCATAACGCTTTTCTATGCGCGAGATCAAAGCAGGCATCTCTTCAACTGCGCTATCCGAAAAGATGAGATAATTGCTCTCCCCGGGCGCAAGAGTGAACTTGAACTTAAAGAGCGAGATCTGATCCCCCACTCCTTCATAGCCGTTCATCACTTCCCAGGGATAGTAAACCATGCGATATAAGTTTCTATGTGATTTAATTTCACCACTTTGCAGCGCGGCATGAACGCTGATGCCATTATCCTTCCGCGTAAGCGAGAAAGTGCCGCCGGCTTCCTTTTCATTTATGATCTGCTCAAAATCAACGAAGTCTAAACTGCCGTAAGCATTAATTTCATGATGCGGGCACATGGTAAACTTTGGCAAAAGTTCAAACTGCAAGGGATGACTTCCGAAATTAGTGTATTTGACCAGCGTGCTATTGCTCTCATCGTCCATCATGATTTCTTTGAGCACAAGAATCTCATTTTGGTGAGGCAATGCAGAATATAAAAAAATTGGGTAAGGGCGTAACCATGGCTTTACGAGGTGGAGAAAGCCTTCGGGATAGATACAATTACTGTAGTTTGTGCTATCCATGAAAAAGCTCTCGCCTCGCCATTCGACTTTTTCTTCAATACCGGCAACGAGATGCTGGCGCACGAGCTTATCTTTTGAAGCAACCAAAAGGCCGTGATATTTCCTTTGATTGACCAAATTTCCCGTGCCTAAGGCATAAGAGCCTTGACGGTTTGTCAAAATCCACTCATGGTTGTGAGTTTCCATAAAGTAATTATTCATATAACCCCCTTTATTCTGCATCTTTATTTATTCAAGTGTTTGACTAAGTGTGCTTTTCGTCAAGTTATTTTATCAAATATTTGATATATTTCCACAACTCACCTTTTGACAATGGCTTTAATGATAGATGTACTATGGAGTTGAACGCTTTTTCTAATTCAAGTTTATGGCTGATATATAAAGACAATTGCAAGCAAAACACTCCAAAGACGGAGAGAATCACGGGCTTTCTTTTTCATGAAAACAGCCCTTTTGGGGCAAAAATGCACATTGCTTCACCACCGCTTCCCTATTGGGTTCTGGTGGTGATGTGGTCATGATATGGTCATGCCCATGAGCACATCATCACCGTATCAATAGCTGAACCGTATAGGCAAGCCATGGGATGGCAGGGATTTAGCTCAGGTTTTGGAACAATTAAAAAAGACGGAACCAAATGGCTCCGCCTTTTCTTTTATTTGATATTGTATTTATTTATACAAGACCTTGGTCGCACATTGCGGTGGCAACTTTGATGAAGCCTGCAACGTTTGCGCCTTTGAAGTAGTCCACATATCCATCATCTTGAGCACCGTGCTCGAGACAGGCTGCGTGGATGTTGCGCATGATTGACTGAAGTTTTTCGTCAACTTCTTCGCTTTCCCAGCTGAGGCGCATTGAGTTCTGGGTCATTTCAAGACCTGAGGTTGCTACGCCGCCGGCGTTAGCTGCTTTGCCGGGTGCATAGAGAATCTTGGCATCCAAAAGGATACCCATTGCTTCTGCTGTGCAGGGCATGTTTGCAGCTTCGCATACGCAGAAAACGTCGTTAGCAAGAAGTGCTTTCGCATCGTCTGCATCGAGTTCGTTCTGAGTTGCTGCGGGAATGGCGATATCAACTTTAACTTCCCAAGGACGCTTGCCTGCGAAGAATTTCGCGTTGGGGAATTTGTCTGCATAGTCGGCGATGCGGTCGTTATTGGAAGCACGAAGTTCTGTCATATAAGCGATCTTTTCTTCGTTTAGACCTTCTTCGTCGTAAACGTATCCGTCAGGGCCGGAGAGGGTAACGACCTTTCCACCAAGTTCGGTTACTTTCTGAGCTACGCCCCATGCAACTTGTCCAAAACCGGAGAGAGCAACGGTTTTACCTTTGAAATCCGTGCCTTTGGTCTTGAGCATTTCATTGGTGAAATACACTACGCCAAAACCGGTAGCTTCGGGACGAATGAGGCTTCCGCCCCAAGTTCTACCCTTACCGGTGAAAACGCCGGTGTATTCATTGCGAAGCTTCTTGTAATAGCCATACATGTAGCCAACTTCACGAGCGCCAACGCCGATGTCCCCTGCGGGAACGTCGAGATCAGCACCGATGTGGCGATAGAGTTCAGCCATGAAGGATTGGCAGAATCTCATGATTTCGGCATCAGAGCGACCTCTTGCGTCAAAATCGCTACCGCCTTTACCGCCGCCCATGGGCAGGGAAGTAAGGCTGTTTTTGAAGATCTGCTCAAAGCCCAAAAACTTAAGCGTTGAAAGGTTTACGCTGGGGTGGAAGCGGATTCCGCCCTTGTAGGGACCGATTGCGCTGTTATATTGAACACGAATTCCACGATTAACGTGAACTTCACCGTTGTCGTCCATCCAAGGGACGCGGAAGATGATTGTGCGCTCGGGTTCTACCAAGCGTTCGAGAATGTTGTTCTGCACGAAACGAGGATTGCTTTCGTAAGCATCCCAGATAGTTTCTACAACTGATTTGACGGCTTGAAGAAATTCGGGTTCGCCCGGATTCTTCGCTTCGACCTTAGCCATAAATTCCTTAAAGGTCATGTTGGTTCCTCCATGGTTTTTTATTTGTTTATTGCCATGATATAAAATTGCCCTTTTGTGTCAAGCGATTTACAGGCTTTTATTATAATTGTGAACTCTTATTTTTGCCGCGATATTAAAACAATTGTCCGGGGTTTTAGTATTGCGGATATCCGACAACCATCACGTTGTCTTTCAGGCGTCTAAAACGTATCTTAGAAAGCTCTACCGCCTTGTCTATTCCGCCTCTATCGTAATTCCTCAGCGAGCTCTTATCCCCGCCTAATATCTTATTGCCATAGAAGATAAAGCATTTATCAACGAGCTCTTGGTGCCAAAATGCTTCGCTGAGCCTGTTGCCCGTTTCAAGCAAGATGGAATTAAGCTTTCTTTCGTAGATCACGTCCAAGACTAAGTCCAGATCCAAGACATCGTCTTGACCTTCTATCTGGAGATGCTCCACCCCCATATCATCGAGGCGATAAATTGTTTCGGGATCGCTGCTGTGATGTAAAATTAAAGTGGGAAAATCTTTTGCACTTTTTACGATTGCGGATTGTAGATTGATCTGCAAAGTGGGGTCTAATACCACGCGCAGCGGTTGATTTATGTTTCTGAAACCGCGTGCATTGAGCATAGCATTATCCATGTTAACGCTATTTACTCCTGCCAAAACTACATCAACTTGCGATCTGAGGCGATGCACATATTTGCGCGAAGATTCGTTGCTTATCCATTTCGAGCTACCGTCACTGGCGGCGTATCTTCCGTCCAAGGTAAGCGCCGTCTTCCAAATCACGAAAGGACGCTTTTTGGTGATATAGCAAAGATAGTATTCCAGCTGCTCGTTGATCTCGTCTTCGGAGTATCCCACCGAAACCTCTATGCCGGCGTCTTTTAGGGTTTGCACGCCCATGCCGGAAACAGCCGGGTTGGGATCCAGGATGCCCACCACCACTCTCTTTATCCCTGCCTTAATGATGGCGTCCGTGCAGGGAGGAGTTTTGCCATAGTGACAGCATGGTTCCATGGTCACATAAAGTGTTGCACCTTTGGCTTGATCCTTGGCTTCTTTTAATGCTACTATTTCGGCATGATCTTGACCGTAAGGCTGTGTGTTTCCTTCACCTACGATCTTTCCATCTTTAACTATGGTGGCACCTACAAAGGGGTTTGGGGAGCATTTCCCGCGTGATTTCTCGGCGTTGCGCATTGCGACTTTGATGTAATACTTATCCATAAAGCTCTAAGTTTTGTTTTGCCGGCTGATATGCCGGGTGTTTATCGTTTAATTCTCGCCAAATCTGCATGGCTTTCTCTTTATTTTCGCTCGCGAGATGTACGATGGCGAGGTTGTTTTTTGCATCGAGATTATCGGGCTCAAGCTTTGTTAGTTCATCGAACCAAAAAAGAGCCTCATCATATATTTTATCAATGAGATACAGTAGTCCAAGGTTCATGTATGGGCTGGAAAAGGTGTTTTCAAGAGCAATGCTGTTTAAGAGGTCTTCTTTTGCCTTCTCCTTTTCGTCTACCAAGCCCCAATATAGCGCGCGATAGTAATATAGATCAGCGCTATCGGGATAGCTGCGCATAGCCTCAGAGATGTCATAAAAGGCATCTTCAAGCTTGTTTTCGCTCAGGTGTTGGGCTATGGCGGCATAGGCATCGTTTTGTTTGAAATAAAGTGATGGATTACCCGCTATGCTTTGGCGGATATACCATTTATTGTCATCGTTTCTGAGGATGAATGTGTATTCTTCTTTGAGGTTAAGCTCTACGAATACAATGGCTTGGGAGCCGTCTTCCGCTAAGCCGCTATGTATGAAGCTATAGCGTTTCAGCTTTTTGAAATAGGGGTTTTGTCTGATTATCTTGGCATAGCGATCTTGCGTGTCCTTAAAGTCAAGCTTGTTCAGCGTATGCGTTATCAGCTTGTCAAAATCAAGCGCTATGATGTCGTCAAGATATGCGGCAACGATATCGTCCGGGCTTTTTGGCATAGCGATCTTTTCGGTCTCAAGATCAAGTCTGTTCATCAGATAAGCAATGGGGAAGTTTCCGGGATACTGGTATTCACTTAGCTTCTTCAGCAATGCGTCTTTATCCTGCTTTCTCAGTTGAGCGGGGCTCAGCCCTTCCCAATCGCTGATTGTTTTATTTATCCAAACATCTATATAGCTTTGGTTTATTTGTTTGTATTCGCTGTTATTGTCGGATCTGAAAGTAGGGAAAGCATTGTCGGAATCAATCTTGCCGGCATAGGGGCAGCTCTCGGGGCATTTTAAGTCCACGCGGAGAGCGTTGCAACACTTCCAGCAAAGTCCTTTGTTTCTACGGGGACAAAGCCTTAGCGCTCTTTCTTTTTTACACTGTTTACAGCGGTCTTTTCTGGTTTTTAAAGAGAGCATGGAGTCTCCGGCATGGGTGCAAGCTTGCGCTTAAACCGGCTTCTATTGATAAGATTTTGTACCAGTTCAACTTGTTTGTGATCAAAGTTTTGAAGATCCGCGCTTGTGCTCATCGCATAGAGGATTGCATCGAGATCATCGTAATTTATACCCATCTCCTGTTCGTCGGATTGATCCTGCCAGAGATCAGCCGTGGGGATTTTATCTATGATCGACATAGGTATGTCAAAATGGCGAGACATCTCCCAAACCTCAGTCTTATATAGCTTTCCGATTGGTTCAAGCGCGCAGGCTACATCGCCGAACTGGGTAAAGTATCCCGTCATCCACTCACTGTAATTTGAGGTGCCCAAAACGAGGTAAGACATCTTTGCAGAGAGATCAAAGAGTATGTTCATCCTGATGCGCGCCATCCAATTGCCTTTTCTGAGCATGGATACTTCGCTATCTTTGAACCACTCATCCACGAAAGGGCTGATATCCTGTGTCTCGTAGCCAACGCCTAAAGCCTCGCAAAGCTTGATGCCGTCGGCGGTGCTGTCGGGGTGGCTCTCTTTGTAAGGCATTAGCACGCCATATACCTTCTCTTTGCCGATGGCACTTTGCGCCAAGGCAAGTGAGAGCGCGCTGTCAATGCCGCCGGAAACGCCCACAATATAGCCCTTCATCCCACTTTGGATGAGGTAATCTTGCAGGAACTTCTCAATTCTCTGAATCTCTTTTTTATAGTCTATTTTTCTCATGTTCTTTTCCATGTCTGTTTTTACTTATCCCAATATAGAAATTAGCGGGCTTTGGTCAAGCTAAATCGAAATTGTGTGTGTTTTCAGGTTTTTGATAAGCGCTTGAAAAGCCATATTTAGCCGTGTTTAGGATGGTTTTGATTTGCGCTTGTAGATGGCAAATTCAAGCCCGATTCCGTTTTGGCTGGTGATCTTATTTGAAGATTGCTTTTCCCATTGTGCTTTATCTATGGATGGGAAATATCTGTCAGCCTCGATCTCGGCATCTATATGAGTAATATAAAGATAATCGGCAAGGGGAAGCGCCTGTTCATATATCTCTGCGCCGCCCATGATGAAGGAGTCTTTTTCCTTGGCTAAAGCGCTCTCTAAGCTGTTATATATGGTCACATTCGGCAGTTCTAAACACTCGTTTCTGCTGATAACAATGTTTTTTCTGCCCGGTAATGCTTTGCCGATTGAATCATAGGTCTTGCGTCCCATGATGATAGCGTGCCCCATGGTCTGTTCTTTAAAGTATTTCAGGTCTTCGGGTAAGTCCCAAGGCATGCGGTTATCTTTGCCTATCGCTCCGTTTTTAGCCGTCGCCACTATGATCTTGATGCTCAAAATCTGCCCACCTCGAAGAAGTGATCCATCTGAGCTATGCCGGCTTTCCCTGCCTCTTCAAGCGTTCCGTAAAAGAGCATCTCGCCGCCATCTAAAAAGATGATCTTATCTGCAATGCGGTGGATGGAAGCAAGCTCGTGGGTGACTATCAAAAAGGTCATGTTCAGTTGCTTTTTAAGCGTTAATATCAATGAGTCCAATGCTTCCGAAGTGATGGGATCCAGCCCCGCTGAGGGCTCATCAAAGAACAGTATTTCAGGGTCTAAAGCCATGGCTCTTGCCAGCGCTGCTCGTTTGCGCATGCCTCCTGAAAGCTCGGCAGGAAGCCTGTGCGCGGCATCTTCCAGCCCTACAAGATTGAGCTTTACTCGTATGACTTTGTCCATCAGATCTCTATCGAGATTGGTGTGCATTTCCAGGGGGATTGACACGTTTTCATAGATGCTGATGGAATTTAAAAGCGCGCCACCTTGAAAGAGCATGCCCGTCTTTTTCAGTACATCGTCAAACTCTTTTTCGTTCATGTCTAATACATTCTCGCCCCAGAATTCAACGCTGCCGGCAAAGGGTTCATATAAGCGCAATATGTTCTTCAGTAGTGTGGTTTTACCGCATCCGCTGGCGCCTAAGATCACCGTTATTTCATTGGGCATGATATCAACGCTAATCCCCTCCAATACGGTGAGTTCGCCATATTTTGCGACTAAGTCTTTTACGCGGATAACGGGTTTTATGTTGCTCACTTTCACCTCATAAATATAATAGGCTGAAGATTGCGTCGAAAACGATCACGGCGAAGATGGAGGTCACAACTGCGGATGTGGTGGCTTTTCCAACGCCCTCTGCCCCGCCTTTGACTTCAAAGCCATAAAATGAGCCGACTATTACGATCACCCAGGCAAACCATATACTCTTTGCAAAACTGATGATAATATCTTTAAGCGCAAGGATGTTTACCGAGCGTGAGATAAAGGATTCCATAGAGATATCTAACATGCCTAAGGCGATGATTGCGCCGCCGATCTGGCCTACGATAATGCTAAACATAACTAAGATGGGCATCACGATGGTGATTGCATGAAACTTCGGCACTACGATGAATTTGATAGGATGCAACGCCATCATGCGCAAGGCGTCAAGCTCTTCCGTCACCTGCATGGTGGCGATCTCGGAGGCGATGGCGCTTCCGCTCCTGCCTGCAACGATTATGGATGTAATCAGCGGACCCATCTCTCTGACCATGGTGATGGATAGAAGGTCTGCCAAAAATATCCCTGCGCCGAAGTTCTTCAGCTGTACGCCGGATTGCAAGGAGAGGATAAAACCGATGATGAATGAGAGTAGTGCAACGATCGGTAAAGCCTGACTTCCCAATAGGAAAGCTTGTTGTGTTAATGAACCCTTGCGCTTTGACTTGGGCGTAAATAGCCCTACAAAGCTGTAGTAGAATATTTCGGAAGCAAGGGTGAGCGCTGCCACCATCTTGGTATAGAAATTGACTGTTGCCTCGCCTGCGGATTCCCAGAATCCTTGCGGCTTGGGGATGGGTGCAAACTTAATCTTGGTAGTGCTGAAGGTATCTATCAGGCTTCTGATCTTCGGCTGTGCGCCACGCGTCAAAAGCAGCTTTGCATCCTCTTCCAAGGCTTGCTGAAAGCTATCCAAAAGAGCAACTCCGGCGCTGTCTATCAGGTTCACAGCTTCGAGATCTATCACGCTAATGCCCTCAAGATCACCGCTCTTCTTTAGCCGCATAAATTGGCTCTTCAGCTCAGGCACGCTGAATTTGTCCATATCAGTTTGGACATAAAGTATGTTGTTTTCGACTCTTAGATTCATTAGTAGAAGAGGCTCATGCGCAAGTAAGTGCTATAGTCGTAAATCCATCTGCTATTGTCAGAGTACTCATCGTAATGAAGATTCAGACGGAAGTCCAAGGATACGTTTCTGTATATCCTAAAGTTTAGCCTGTTCTCATTTTCTATGCGCGGCATAACGCCCATTTCATCAGTGGGGAAAAGAGCATCGATAGAGCTGTTTAAAGAGAATATCTTGAGGATGTTCACCGCGGAAAGGATCAGAGTTGCCTCAATGCCGCGATCGAACTTATCGGATGATTCCATATAGACTTCATAAGGTGTGCCGTCTATTGTTTTGCTCTCTTTATGGCTGAAGGCACATCTATTTAGATCTTGTTGCCAACCGTAGCCACCCCTGAGGCTTACGCTGCCGTTTGGTCCCAGATTGAGTCTGTAAGTGAGCCCGCCGCCCTCTTTGAGCCTGAGAGGATATAAGGAAACTTTGGTGCGCAGTCTTTCTTGATCGTGCATGCGGTCTATTTCCACATCATCCGTGTTCTTTAGCAGGATGTTGCGTTTCCCGCTGAAATAGGTGTATTCATCCCAGAAGTGTGTGCTCAAGTCTGCTCTTGCATATACAGCAAAGTTGTTGAGCAGCTTTCTATCGCGCGACCAAGGATATAGCAGCAATACGTTCTTCATGGAATATCCGTCTAAGTTGATTCTGAAATCGTTATTCTTAGAGAAGTTTGCGCCCACGTCATAGATGCTGCGTAAGTTGTAGTGAAAAGGCTTGAATTCATAGTCTATGGTGTTGTCAAATGAGCCGTTTAGGTTGAGACTGAAGGTGGGATCATTCTTATCTGCTTCATTATTTGAAGTGAAGTTCACGTTTGCGTGTATTGCGCCTTTGTGAAGCTTCGCGCCGCCAATATCCATCTCATCAGCCAAGATGCCTGCGCCAACAAATATGGTGCCGCTGCTTGAGGCGGGATCCACGATGACGGTCAAAAGATGACTGTCTCCCTGGTTCAGGCATACAGTGGTGAAGTCTTTCAGATCACTCCATGAATAGCCGCTTAGGGTCACCATGTAGTTGCCGGGCGGCAGGATCCACAGCTTCTCATCAATGCCATGCTCTTCGTCGCCCACGCTGAAGTCTTGACCTACTCGGTTGTATCCCAAATCTTCTTCGTTGCGCGACCAAATGTCGTAATTCTGTCTCACTCTATCCTGTGATAGATCCAGTATGCGCACACGCAGTTCACACCAATCACGGGGCACAACCGTGCGCTGCATGGGATGAATGTCTAAGATCATGCTGATATCTTCGTTATGACCGGTGATGATGCGGTATCTGCCTGTGAGCAATTGTATGGGCTCGTTAAATTCACCCGTATATGTTGCGATCACGGTGTTCAGGCTATCTAATGCCTCAATGGTATATTTCAGCTCTGTTGTAACGTTGGCTTTTGTTCTCAGAAGCAATTCTCCGAAAGAGGGATGCACATCTTCGTGCTCTAATTGCTCGGCGAGATATCTTTCGGGAGCGGAAAGTCTGCGCAAGCCTTCATCTTTTGAAGAAGTGAAAGGCCTGCCTGCCGAGTGAGCAATGTATTTCGCAGCAAAGGTATTGGTCTCCTCCATTATCATGTTGTTTATTACTTGGACAAAATATACGGTGGAGTCGTCGGTGAGTTCGCTATATCGCTCTGCACTGTGCGCAACGATGGTCTTTTCGCCGGAGCTGTCTCTTAAGATGAGTTCTATCCTCAAGAAGGCTCTCGGTTGCTTGCCTTCTATCTTTTCTATGTTTAGAACGTTTGTTTCAAGATAGTAATCCGGGTCATGCTCTGTAGCCTCACGGCTTACACTGGAAAAGATGTTATATGCCCTGAGTCTTTGCGAGATAATGGCAGGGATGGCGTCGGACAGGCGGTTTGCCCAAAGTTCATCTGATAAAAAGCGAACCTGATAAAAGCTCTCTTTCACCACGATCTGGTTTCTATTATAAGTCCGGTTGATACGTCCGTTCATCACATGAAGTGCTTTGCCGTTGTGGTTTTGCATCACCAAGTCCGGCACCTCTGTGCTGCTTTGGTAATCCAGAACATAGTAGTTGGTTTGCGCTCTATCAACTTTGGCGAAACACCCTGCCATAAGCAGTGTTAGAAGTAATATGCCAAAAATCAAACTCTTTCTCATAAAAACACCTCGTTTAATTGCCGCGAATGAGAATCGCTGGGTTATCGGCTATCTGACGTGAAAATTCATTAAGGTTGTCGGTTGCATCTCTAAGGTTTTCAAGCGTTTCAGCAAGATCATCTCGAGACCTTTGCACCGTTCTGTTCAAATTGTTTATAAGTGTGCCAGTGCGCTTTATCGTCACACCGATATCGGTGGCAAGCTCGCCGAGATTAGCTTCGCTTAGCTGTCCGGCAAGTATGTTAAAGTTATTAACGATCGAGTCGAACTCATCGGAGTGTATCACGCTGTTGATCTTGTCTAAAGAGCTGTTTAGATTGGTGCTCAATAAAACAATCTGCTCGGTGCTTTCCAGCACGAGATTGTTTGCATTTGCGCCTATATTATTTAAGTGAAAGCGTGTGTCGTCCATCAGCGCAATGGTTTGGTCTGAAAGCTCATCCACCGTTGTATTCAGGCTTTTAGTGATCGTGAGCAGCTCCTTGTTCAGGGATTCCGTTATCTCTTTTACAGAGTCTATGGTCACATTAGCCACATCGTCGATGTTTTCAGTAAGGTTCTCCGTTAGTGATTCAATGTTTTGACTAAGCTCGTCGGTCAGGACAGCGGTATTGTTTGCCACACGAGTGAGTGCCTGCATGGTGGTGCTCACGTTTTCCCGCGTCTCTGTTAGGATCAAGCCGGTCTCTTCCAATATCTTGGCAATGTTATCCCTATTTTGTTGATTTGTAAGCTCGTGCACGTTGTCTGCGATAAGCTCCAGTTTATCAACAATGGAAGCCGCTCTATCGGAGATATCATCAATCATTGTGGAGCCCGCTTTGATGAAGGATAAAGGCTTCATGGTGACAGCTTCATTGGTTCCGCCTTTGATCTCCACGGCCTTGATCCCTGTGATACCTACCAATGCAAGCACAGCTTCCGTATCTTCTTTAATGGGTGTTCCGGGCTCTATCTGTATGGTCAATTGTATCTTCTTCACATCATTGGGATCAATGCGTATATCCTTGACTCGTCCCACCTTAATGCCTTGATAGTTCACCGTGCCGCCCACCTGCAAGCCACTTACCGGATAGTCATCAAAAACAATGTAATATTCGTCCCATTTCTGTGTGAGTCTATTGCCTGCAACGGCTGCCGCAAAGACGAGAATGAGCACGAAGCCCACCACCAGAAATATGCCCAATCGAACTTTAGTAGCCTTAGAAACCATATCATTGCCTCCTTATTCGAGCTCGATGGTGCCGGTATAAAACTTATTGCGGATTGTATGCGGCGTAGAAGAGCTAATATTCACCCTTCCGTCGCAGATCACCTCTTCGCCAAAGGTAATATCTCCAGTCACAATCAGCTCCTTGCATCCGGCAAGGGACGGGATATGCGGGAAACGTTTTTGCATGGCACTGATATCATTATAATAACGCTTATCAAGTTCGATATATGGGGATTTATAAAGCCCACGCCTAAGCTGTATCTGATATTGATCGTTAAGCTCATAGGCGTCTGACCACACTGCAAGCAGATCGTTGGTGGTCTTTACTGGAGCAAATCTCTCTCTGGGAACAACCAAAGCTTTCGCGCCGGAGAAGCTACTGATAGCTGCGCCCATTGCGGTCTCGATCTGAAAGACTTTCTTACCTTCAGCCTCTTTGGGATTGATTATCAGGGGTAAATTCATCATGCCTTCACCCGTGATGAGGTGCCAATCCAACGCCTGCAGATCTATCCACAGGTTGTTTGTATTGAAGAACTTATACTTCTCGATATCTTGGAAGCTATCTATATCTTCCTGAGGGCATTGAGCTACTTCTCTTAGCAGCAATTGTCCTTCATGATCTTCCGCGAGATGTCCGCCCTTCTTATCCATCTCAAGGCGATCGCAGACTTCCATGATGAAAGGAACCTGATGCTCCTCCATATAGGCTGCAATGCGCGGATCCACCGTTGCACCGAGATTATCTGAATTCGAGACGAAGGCATAGCGATAACCTTTGTTGATCATCTCCTGCAAGAGCCCGGTAGAAGAAAGTATGGTATAGATATCCCCATGCCCGGGCGGATTCCAATTCTGTGTCTTATCCTTTGAATCCATAGGTGTGAGATCTTCCTCTTTGACGCGAGGATATTTGTTTTGCACAAAGGTAGCCGGCAGCTCCTGATTCATAAGATCGGGATATTTCTCAAGATACTTGAGCGTATCCTTTTCGGTTGCAAAGCTATTCATAAACATGAGTTGTATCTCATAGCCGCTTCCTGAGCGCAGAGCAAGCACATGCCGCACGATGATATCCAAAAAGGTCATGTTCCCCTTCACGGGAAGCAGGGATTTAGCGCGGGAGAGCCCCATGGAGGTGCCGAGACCTCCATTGAGCTTTATCACCGCTATTTTCTTTAGATAGCGCGAAATATCTTGTGATGAGAGGTCTTCATATCGTATTAAGGATTCAGTGGATGGCGGCCTTATATCCGCATCCGGGATCATGCCCTTCTCGCCCTTCTTCAATGCTTCATAATAAGATGAAAAGGTGCGGATAGCAAGCTCCGGCAGACCTTCGGCTTTCATCATTCGAGTAAACTGACTAAGCATTTCGCACTTCCTTTATATTTTTAGATTAAGCTATCCAGATAGTCGTCATCCGCTTCAAAGGGGATGGTGATAGCGCCTTGTTCTTTATGTTTATCGTTCCAATCTGCAGAGGTTTTGACTGCACCTTCGTTACAAGCCCACGCTCTGCGAGCCACTCCGCCCATCACGTCCCAGGATAGTCCTTTACGTATCACTTCATCCATGAGATCGCTTCCATCCAGCACAATGCCGTTTCCACCATTGATGCTTCTGCCGATGCCCACTCCGCCACCATTGGAAAGCACGGTGAGCGTCATTCCACGCGCCGAGTTTCCGGCAAAGCAATGAGTAGCCATATCAGCCATGAGATTCGATCCATCATAGATATTGGAGGTCTCTCTAAAGGGTGAATCCGTTCCGGATACGTCGTGATGATCTCTACCGAGGATAACGGGACCAATCTCGCCCTTGCGCACCATATCGTTGAACTTGAGCGCGATTCTCACGCGTCCTTCCTCATCGGCATAGAGAATCCTGGCTTTTGTGCCCACCACGAGAGCATTCTCTTCAGCAGTGGTGATCCAGTGATGATTGTCTCTATCCATAGAGTTGCGCGTAGGATCGATAAGATCAGTAGCCGCCTTATCGGTTGCCCTCAGATCGCTATCTTTGCGTGAGAGACATACCCAGCGGAAAGGACCATATCCATAGTCAAAGCACATTGGACCCATGATATCTTCCACATAGGAAGGCCAGATGAAGCCATCGTTTGTGCTCTTCTTGTCCTTGGCAATCTCCACTTCACCGGCATCAAATACAGACGCCATGAAGCTATTGCCATAGTCCCAAAATCTACCACCTTTTGCAGTGAGCGATTTAAGCACGCGGAAATGCTTTTTAAGCGATTCATCCACGCTTTTCTTAAAAGCATCTTCATCCTTTTCAAGCAGTGCGCGCCCCTCGTCAAAGCTATAGCCGGCAGGAGTATATCCGCCTTCATAAACGGCATGACAAGAGGTTTGATCGCTGATAAGCTCCGCCTTGATATCATGTTTATCAACATATTCCAAGAGATCGACAATATTGCCGTGATATGCAATAGACATCGGCTCTCTCGAGACTCGTGCCTCATCTACCCAGCTGAATACTTCAGCCAGATCTGAGGAAACTTTCTTCACCCACCCTTGTGTATGACGGGTTTCTATGCGTGAATAATCCACTTCAGCGATGACACCGATGCCGCCTGCGATTTCCACAGCTTTAGCCTGCGCACCGCTCATACCGCCTAAACCGGATGAGATGAACAGTACTCCGGCGAGATCTTCATCTTCGGGAATGCCGAGGTATCTACGACCTGCATTGAGTAGCGTGATATAGGTTCCATGTACGATGCCTTGCGGCCCGATATACATCCATCCGCCGGCGGTCATCTGACCATAATTCGCCACACCGAGCGCGGTGAGACGCTTGAAGTCCTCAGGATTATCCCACTTACCGATCACAAGACCATTGGTAGAGATTACTCTGGGTGCATGCGGCGCGGATGGGAAAAGCCCCACAGGATGCCCGCTTGCCACCACCAAGGTCTGATCTTCAGTCATCACTTCAAGATATTTCATGATGAGCCTATATTGCATCCAGTTTTGACACACCTGTCCGGTCTCGCCATAGGTGACCAATTCATAAGGATACAGCGCAATATCAAAATCAAGATTGTTATCAATCATCACCTGCAAGGCTCGGGCTTGGACTATTCCTTTGTATTCATCAATAGGTTTTCCTGTGAGCCTGCCCTGGGGACGATAGCGATAGCCATAGATGCGGCCACGCGTTTTGAGCTCTTCCAAGAACTCCGGCGCCAAGTCTTTATGCAGACTTTCAGGCACATATCTCAGGGCATTCTTCAGAGCTGTTTTAATCTCTTTTTTAGAGAGGTTGAGTCCTCTATCCGGCGCGCGCCTAATCCCTTCTTCAAACACAGGATCGGGCGGCAAAACCGGGTCTAATAAAACTTGAAATGGTTTGTTAGACATCACTTGCCTCTTTAGTATTCTTTTTATTTATCATTATGTTAAGTATTGTAGAGTCAGTATCTTGCATGCCCGTATTCACGATCTGAGCAAGATTGGCTATAGTTTCATCCACATCGTCTGTGACTATGCCGTCATTAGGAGAAATGCTACGCCCCATGCTCGCGAGAAGTGCAGCTTGAACGGCAGCTGAGGTAGTTGTCGCCACCTTGAGTGAACACCCCTCTTTGGCGCCATCGCAGAGCATGCCCGTGGTATTACCAATCATATTTTTGATGGCATGTTCCATCTTCACAAAATCACCGCCAAGCAGGAGCAATATGCCACAAGCAGCACCCGCAGATGCAGAAAGACATCCGCAAAGACTGGAAAGCAGCCCCGTCTTATTTTTGATATGAATGCTCACGAGATGCCCCAGCGCCAATGCCCTGACCTGCATCTCATGTGTTGAACTGAGCTTCTCCGCCGCTGCGATGATGGGCAATGTGATGGAAAGCCCCTGATTACCGCTACCCGAGTTTGAGATCACGGGCAAATTGCAACCACTCATGCGAGCGTCCGTTGCAGCAGCAGTAAGCGCCATTGCATAGTTGTGCAGGTCGTCCCCGAGAAGCCCGTCCTTAATATTTTGCAGGATGGTCTTCCCCACCCCCATGCCGGAATCTTCGCTTAAGCCAAGATCGGCGATACGTCTATTAATCTTCTCTCCGAGATCCAGCTTCAAAAGCTCGTCATACTCAACTGCGTTGGCAAATTCAAAGTAATCAATAAGACGGAATTCATCCGCACCGGCAAGATGAGAATCACCCTCTTGCTTCAGCTCCTGATGAAGGATGATCTTACCATCCACTTCCAGTTGATAGAGCCAGTTATGCCGCCATCTGATAGTTGCAGCAGCGCTCTGACTCTTGGTTTTCACAATCGCTTTGATATAGACCTTTTCGTCTTGCGCTTCCATGGTGGTCGTGATCTTTTCCAAAAGAGCTTTACCCTGCTCGATTTGGGCTTCACTGATGCCACCTAAGATCTCCAACTGCTTATCAGGTTCGGCAACGACTGCGCCCAATGCAGCAGCGATATCCAGCCCGACTAAGCCCGTATTGGGTATTCCTACCCCCATCCCATTTTTGAGAATTGAGGGGCTTACGATGAGCCTGATTTCCTCTATCTCGCCTTCTACTTGATTTGCGGCATGCGCGGCTGCCAATGCTGCGGCAGCCGGCTCGGTACAGCCCATGGCGGGCACAACCTCATCCTTAATCAAGGCAATAATCTTTTCAAACTTTTGCATATTTATCTCAACTCTATTTATTTAAACATTTTATAATCCAACAGCGAAGGCTTAACCTTTCACTCTTCTGATCTTCGCGCCTATACCGCTCAGCTTTTCTTCGATTCTGTCATAACCGCGATCGATGTGATAGATGCGCGAGACAGTGGTGGTTCCCTCGGCGATCATACCGGCGAGAACCAATGCAGCACTCGCTCTGAGATCTGTTGCCATTACTTCCGCTCCGCTGAGCTTCTCCACCCCTCTGATGGTTGCCACATTGCGCTGCAATTCAATGTTTGCCTGCAAGCGATTAAGCTCTGCAACGTGCATAAATCTATCGGGGAAAATAGTATCTTCCACAAAGCTTACGCCATCTGCAAGACACATGAGCACAGTGAATTGAGCCTGAAGGTCTGTAGGGAATCCCGGATGCGGCAATGTAAGAATATTACAAGGCTTGATCACTTCCGGCGGGATAACAGTGATATCTTTTCCATTGATATCCAGCTCGCAACCCACTTCCCAGAGCTTATCTAAAAGGGCTCTGAGGTGATTTGGCTCACAATTGCAAACCGTCACCGGCTTTGTTGAAAGCGCACCGGCGATGAGGAAAGTTCCTGCCTCAATCCTATCCGGAATCATCTCCATCTCGATAGGATACAGCTCTTTCACTCCATCAATGATGAGCGTAGTGGTGCCTTTCCCGCTGATCTTTGCGCCCATTTTAACGAGCATATCAATCACGAGATCAATCTCAGGTTCCATAGCTGCACTTAGGATGCGAGTTCTGCCTTCTGCGAGCACGGATGCCATGAGCGCATTCACCGTGGCTCCCACAGAGGACTTTTCAAAATGAATATCAGCACCCACGAGCTTTTCTGCCGTTGCGATGATATAGCCATGCTCAATTTCTATCTTTGCACCAAGCGCTTCCATGGCTTTGAGGTGAAGATCAACGGGTCTCGTTCCGATAGCGCATCCGCCGGGGAAAGACACACGCGCCTTACCCAAACGAGCCAAGAGAGGACCCAAGACATATATGGATGCACGCATCTTGCTTACAAGTTCATAAGGCGCTTCAGGATAGCAAACATCTTTACTATCAATATACATCTCACCATTTTCATATTCCACGCGCGCGCCTATCACCCTCATTAGATGAGCCATAGATTTGAGGTCTATAAGACTGGGAACATTTGTCAGCCTGGATTTACCCGGAGCCAAAAGACAAGTTGCCATTGCCGGCAGGATAGCGTTTTTCGCGCCATCAACATAGATCTTACCACTAAGATCGCGATTTGCTTCAATTATAAATTTATCCATCACATCCTCTTTAGGAATTTATTTTTGCTATTATAAAGCGGTCTCGGGAAGACAAATCTTTCCCCATCTGCAGTATTTTGAATCCATAGCTTTCTGTCAAGTTTACAATGCGCGCTTGCTGATCAAAGCCATGCTCAAAGGCAACTATACCATTGATATTCAAATAGCTTGCCATGTTTTCATATATTCTTTGATAGTATTCCAAGCCCTCATTTTTTGCAAGTAGAGCCGATTTTGGCTCATAATCTTTCACCCTGCTATCCAGCTTTTGATACTCATTTTCGCTGATATACGGTGGATTTGACAAAATAATATCAAAGCCGCTTTCGACGCTCGGAAAAAGATCGGCATGATGAAAAGTAATATCACAGCCGTGACGCTCTGCATTGATCTTTGCAACAGCGAGCGCATCTTTGCTGATATCCGTGCCGTGCATCACCAATGATGGAAACTCTTTTTTAAGAGCGATAGATAGCGCAGCACTGCCCACCCCTATCTCCAGCACCCTTTCATCGCCTTTTATATATCGCGACAGAGCCTCAACGAGCACCTCGCTATCAAACCTGGGAATCAAGACTCTTTTATCCACGTAGAAAGACAAGCCATAAAACCAAGCATTATTTACTATATATTGCGGAGGTTCGCCCGTGCGCAGGCGCTTTATAGCACTTTCAAAAAGGTGTTTTTGTTCTGAGTTAAATGTAAGGCGAGAATGCAGACGCGATGGCGGAAGGCTCAAGATTTCCGAAAGGAGAAACCTAATGTCTTCCGGCTTCAGATCTTGATACTTAAGGCAGATATCATCTGCAAACATTTTAAGTCGCGCTATTCAAGCTTTTTCTGACGATTACGGTTCTGCCGCCATTATCAAATGCGACCAAATCACAAAGATGATAGAGCATAGACAGCCCGCGCCCATGGCTCACCATGTCCAAGAAAGGCTCCTCTTTCACTTTCTCAAGCCATGATTTATAATCAAAGCCATCACCTTCGTCAGACACTTTTATTTCAATATATTCTTCTTCATTGCTCGCGGTGATGCTCAAGATCACTCTTTTCTTGCCAATCTCATCATCTGCCAACCTCTTATCTATCACAGCTTTGAGTTTATCGTGCGATAGACTACGTTCAGATACACTTAGCTTCAGCGTGCCGTGAATATATGCATTATAAGCCATCTCATCCAGGCAGATCAAGAGCTCATTCATGGTCTTTGGGATGCTGCGGAAATAGTGTTTCATTGCAGATTTAAATATCCTCGAAACACCGAATTTTGAAAATTCTCTTGCCGATATTTCAAATTCAAGACTTGCCTTTTCAAGATTGTTAAATATGCTGAGGAAGTCCTTCCGTTCTTGTTTCCGAAAGAGCAGATCACGTATGGAGTTTATAAGCTGTTTACTATCGATGGGCTTCCTGATGAAGTCGCTTGCACCCAGCCTGATAGCACTGATGAAGTAGTCGTGTTCCAGATAGCCTGTCATGAGGATCACATCAAGATCGTCGTCAAATTCCTTTTTTGCTCTGCTGAGGAACTCCAGCCCGTCCAGACCGGGCATTTCTATATCACATATAACGATATCATAGTCTTTTTGATGGATTTTCCTCAGAGCTTCGCTGCCGCTATAGGCGGTATCAACCTTATAGCCACTGAGTCGTAAGATCGCTTCGAGAGATTCGACGATGACCAAGCTGTCATCAACTACGAGAATCTGATTCTCCGCGGACATATCACCCAAGATTTACTGTAAACAATTGATTGAGTTTTAACATTGTAAAGAGTTCGTACACGCTGTTTGAACTGCGCACGACCTCAATCTCTCCGCCTCTGGAGATAAAGTCTTTGTAAAACAGCAGGATTTTACCGATTCCGGTTGACGATATATTGCGGCAATCAAACAAATCAAGTTCGAGCATAATTGCATCACTTTTCATTACTTCAGATAGCTTTTCTTGCAAAATATGCGCATTTTCGCTATTGAGTATTCCTTCGATTCTCATGGATGCAACTTTTTCGTTAAAGTTGAGTTCAATATTCATAACTTTCTCCTTTCCTCTTTACTTAAAGAATATCTGAAATGAGTCCCGATGTCAAGAATAATCTACGTATCCGCGGATTCTTCTTAAAACATCATTCTGCACCTGAGAAGGCGCTATGTCAAACTTGTTGAATTCCAAGGTATAAAGCGCCCTTCCCTGAGAGAGACTGCGAATCCGCGTGGAATAGCCGAAAAGCTCGGATAGCGGCACATCTGCAACCACTTCTTGAAGGTATTCGCTATGACGCCTCATCACGTTTACTTTGCCACGTTTTGCATTCACGTCAGAGATGATATCGCCGATGAATTCGTCCGGAGAGTGAACCGTGAGCAACATCACGGGCTCCATTATCACCGGTTTCGCCTCTTGCAAGCCACGGCATACAGCCATTGAGGTTGCAATGCGGAACGCCAATTCATTGGAATCTACGGGGTTAAAGTCGCCATCGATGAGCTCAATTGCCACTCTTTCCACCGCTCCGCTGATGAGCGGTCCATCGCTTAACGCCGCAAGCGCGCTTTCTTCTATCGCTTTCCAATATTCACTGGGAATCTTATCTGCCGTAACAGAGTTTGTAAAGGTGTTTTTCACGCTCTCGGTGATCTGATCTTCCGGGATTGGAGTGAGACGCAATTTCACGGATGCATAGTTGCCTTTGCCGTTCATCTCGCGCTGGAATACTTCCGTAAGCTCCAAGCCTCTGGTGATAGTTTCCTTATAAGAGACCTGCGGATTACCAACATTCACCGAGACGCCGAATTCACGTCTGATCCTATCTACGATAACCTCAAGATGAAGCTCGCCCATGCCCGAAAGTATGGTCTGACCGGAGTCTTTATCTATATGAACGTGGAAAGTGGGATCTTCTTCCTGCAAGCGTTCAAGCGCATTGCTCAGATTTTCCTCGTCCGACTTTGATCTGGGTTCGATCGCAATCGAGATCACGGAATCCGGGAAGTTCATGCGTGAGAAGATAATGTCTTCCTTGCCATCGGTGATTGTATCGCCCGTCACCAAGAATCGCGGACCTACAATCGCACCGATATCGCCGGCATGCAGACTGTCTTTGTCGTTCTTTTTATTCGACATCATCTGCAAGATGCGCGAAACTCTCTCTTTTTTTCCATTGGTCATATTAATGAAGCTGGCGCCCTTTTTTAGAGTTCCGGAGTAGATGCGAACGTAGATCAATCTGCCCACATATTTATCCATCTGAACCTTAAATGCCATTCCGGCAAGCGGACCATCGGGATCCGGCGCCAAGTCAATGGTTTCATCGCTATCAACAAGCATTGCCTGAGTATCGCCGATATCCAAAGGCGAAGGCAAGAAATCTACCACTCCATCAAGCAAGAGCTGCAAGCCCTTATTTCTCAGTGATGAGCCACATAGCACGGGGATGAAGCCATGTTCCAGCGTCCCTTTGCGTATTGCCTTGCAGATCATCTCAGCACTGATTTCCTTATTTTCTAAGAAAGCAATGATAAGCTCGTCGCTATATTCAGAAACGGTCTCAATCAGGTGTTCGCGAGCCTCTTCTGCCTCTTTCATCAGGCTTTCGGGAATCTCGATATTGCGAATATCGCAGCCCTGGGTAAGCGGGTCGAAATACCAAGCACGCATGCTGATGAGATCTATCACGCCCTCAAAATCATCCTCTCTGCCGATGGGGATATTGATGGCGCAAGCCTTGGTGGTGAGCCTTTCGTGAATCATCTGAATCACGCGCTCATAATCCGCACCGGTCCTATCCATCTTGTTTACATAGGCAATTCTGGGAACGTGGTATCTATCTGCTTGATGCCAAACGGTTTCAGACTGGGGCTCCACCCCTGCAACGGCGCAAAACACGCCTACTGCTCCGTCCAAAACTCTGAGCGAGCGTTCCACTTCGGCGGTAAAGTCCACATGCCCGGGGGTATCGATGATATTGATCTGATGATCTCGCCAGGGGCAAGTGACGGTCGCGGAGGTAATCGTTATTCCTCTTTCGCGTTCCTGTTGCATCCAGTCTGTGAAGGCATTTCCATCATGCACTTCACCCATTTTGTGCAAAAAGCCGGTGTAAAAGAGTATTCGCTCCGTTGTCGTGGTTTTTCCGGCATCAATGTGAGCCATGATGCCAATGTTTCTAATCTTAGAAAGCGGGTTGTCCGCATCGGTTTTCATAATAAATCCTCTATATAAATTAGCAATTCTTAAGTCATAACAGTGATTAAGACAGTTTTAATATAGTTGAAATGTTGTCCACCAAAATTATTGGTTTTTGCGCATGTTCGCCAATATTTCTGCTTTTTTCCTATCCCTTCCCTATATGGTTCAGCCCGTGTTTCGCTTATGATGTGCTCATACCCATGACCATATCATGACCACATCACCATCGGAACCCAATAGGGAAGCGGCATTCAGGGCATGGCACTCATAAAAAGAGCCCTGCCACGTAAACACATGACAGGGCATTATTTATATTAGTTTATCTTTATTTTGTTTTGATCATTTTGCCGGTAAAGCTCTTGCCTGAGGATTCCATCTTGTAGAGATAGACTCCGCTTTCAAGGTTTCTACCATGTTTGTCCTTTCCATCCCAGTCGAGATTTACTTCACCGTTGATATCTGCGATTGCGGTGAAAGAATTGACTTGCTGCCCTTTGATATTATAGACAGAGATGTTCACATCGCTGGCGGGCAGAGACTTTGCTGCGAAACTCATAGAGTTTGCAAATGGGTTGGGTGAAGAGGAAATGCCGAATTGGACGTTGCTCACGGCATCTTCGTTGGACGTTGCATCTATTTCGACGAATACTGAAGGTGAGGGATCAGACATTGCAACGGGGTTGTTGAAGAATGTGCAAATCCAATATTCATGGGTTCCGTCGGGTAAATAAGTATCCCTAAAAGTGAGGGTATTTGTATTTGTGATCGTGGAGATATTCAGTCCATTACGGAAAAGCTTGTATCCAACAAAAGCGCGATCGCTATATGCGGAAGGCTTTTCCCATGTGAGGATAACTGTGTTCGGGCGTTCAACTTCAGCGGCAAGGTTTTCCGGAGGAGGAATGTTTTGAATCACAGCGCTCGGCTGGCTGAATACCGTCTCTCCGGGCATGCCGTGAATATCGTATGGGGTTACGCTAAAAGCAATCTGCAAGCCGATATCATGGCTTTGAACGTTGTATGTGGGTCCATGATGGTCGTCTAAGGGATAGTGTTGATTTCCGCTGAAGATATACCAGGCTAACTCGGTATCTCCTTCGGGATCGTTATCGGGATCAATGAAGTCATAAGAAGCCGTGAGGACTTCATAGGCTATGGGCGCTCCGAGCACTACCACATTCTCGACAGATGGAGGCTCGTTCAGGAAAGAGCTGCCGGATACTTCTATATCGAAATCAGGGTGGAAATTGAAGTTTCCTACTACGTTGATGGTTCCTGTAAAATCACCTGCTGCTTGCGGTGTGAAGGAAATATCCGTGGTAAAGGACTGTGATGCATGGATATAAATCTCATCATGATCAACGGTGAAATGCTCGCTTGAGCTGGTCAAAGTTGCTGTCACCGGGGTGTCGAAATAGTTGTAAAAAGTCACAGCAACGGGCTGAGATCCGCCAACATAGATTCCGTCATAAATAATGCTGTCTGTGGAAGCGGGATAAGCTCCGGTGAGACCGGCAAGGCTATACTTTTTGCCTTGAAGGATCTCTTTAGTTGAATCAGTTTGAAGGAAAAGCACAAGCTCCAGATCGGGGACTTGCCAAGTGCCATCAAGATTAAATACAAGGGTTTCAGTAACGGAATCACCCGTTCCGAGGTTGATGGTTACGCCGTTTGCGTCCGGTGCCATAAGTCTGTTTACATTGTCGAGCACGGTTTGGTTAAACCAGTTGAATGCAATGTTAGACTGTGTGATGGATGAGCGAAGCTTTACGTTCGTGTTTGTATCATTAGAAACTTTTGTCACTGTCACATCTACAGTCATAATATTGCCGTTCACTTCAGCTTCTGCAGATATGGTATAGTTCGAGGGAACGTTAAGGCGCGCGTTTACTTTGGGCAGATAGTTTGAATAAAGTGATTGGTTCGAGCTGCCGCCGCTTGTGGGATTACCTCCGTCGAAATATGCTGTCGGGTATCCACTCGGTGAATAATAGTTATTTCTTGCATTTGAATATGTGTTTGCAAAGGGGTCGCCATTATGGTTTTTGATAATGGCAACATTATGTCCGTTTGCGATAAGATCACTGGCACCCATGGCTGCTCCGGGACAGTATCCACACCATGTTCCCGTGGCGATCTCAACGATCACCATCTCGCGAGGGACTGCAAAAAGTCCGGTGATAAACACCGCGATTATCAAGAGTAGTATGCTCTTTTTCATTTTCTAAGGTCTCCATATTTTGTTTTATTTCTTTTATTTTATTCTGTTTATGCTAAATTCATTCCTATTTGTAGTATATAAGCCAAATCAGCACTACAGAGCCAATATATAATACACACTGTTAAATGTTTCCTTTATTAAACTCTATTTTGAAAGAAGCAAATATAGTCAAGAAATATTTCGTGAAATGCTGATTTTGTTTGTTAATCCTCTTATTAAGCGCTATCTTATGAGTAGCTTTGAAAAACTTATGGAGACGACAGAAATGACTGATACATTCGATAATATTTTTGCAAAAATAAAGAAAGAACATGATGGGCTCTTGGGCGAAAAAGCCTATAAAGATAAGAATGCTTAGCGTATCAAGCCGGAGGAGCATAAAGGATGCGATCCCTATCAAT
>DUNQ01000042.1 GCA_012839325.1 Candidatus Cloacimonadota bacterium | reverse complement strand
ATCTCCCCTGCCAACCCTGCAGTCTGCACGGCGGTGAAGAATGTCCCTTAAAGCATTTTCATTGCATGCATAAGATCAAAATAAGCAGCATCTTGGAGATAATCAGCGGGACATTCTTCACCGCCGTGCAGACTGCAGGGTTGGCAGGGGAGATCTGCAAGCAAGACCTTTGCCAGCGGGTTTTGTGGCGCAAAGCCGAGGCGGGGATGAGTGGCGCCAAAGATGGCAATTTGCTTCTTCTTTAGCGCCGCCGCTATGTGCATAGGACCGCTGTCTGCGCTAATCACCCAGTCGGCGGTATCTACCATTGCGGCCAGCTCCAAGAGGCTGAGCTGTCCGCAGAGGTCGATAGTTCTCTCATCTTCAACTATGCTTGCCGCAAGCTCTCGTTCTGCCGGGGAGCCCAAGATGATGAACTGATATTCCGCGGGGCTCATCTTGATTAGCTGTTTAAAGTAGGCTGCAGGATAGCGCTTTGTTTCGTGCAGAGCACCGGGAAAGATGAGTATGCGCTTAGCCATTTTGGGCAGATGGTCAAAAGAGATGCCATGGGGTGCGGATATCTTCGGCGCGCCTACTTTTGCGTCGTAGCCCAGCTTATTAAGCGCAGTTTTATATAGATCCACGGTGGAAGAGATGGACAGGCTTTTATTGCCGCGAACGATTTTCTTCCGCGTCTTTCTATCTTTGAAATAGACGGCACTTCTCTTGCCGCGTGCAAAGATGCGCAAGAGATAGCTGGAGAGCTTGCCATGAAGATCAAGCACGAGATCATAGCCCTCCTTGCCGAGCTGGAGGTGGAAAGCAGCGCTCTTTTCATAGGGGATGGGGGTGATCTCGTGCCCCATAAGCTTCACCAATTCGGTGAATTGCGGCTTTGTGACATAGTCTATCTCTGCTTCGGGATGGCTATGCCTGAGATAGCTCACAATGGGCTCTGTGAGGATAATATCCCCCAGCGAGCTAAGCCTGATAATCAATATCTTCATGCAAAATCACGGATGATCAAAGGTATACTTTCTACAAATGCTTGGAAATCTGCAGGATAGTCTGCTCCAGCCATTGCGCTATCCGGTCTGCCGCCGCCCCTACCGCCTATTTCGGAAGCGATGCGAGAGACGAGCTTTCCGGCATGGAATTTGGGCAAAAGTTCTTTGCCAACCACCACGAGCAGGGAGAGTTTATCTGCCTTTTTCATGAGGAATACGCCGATTTCTGATATGAGCTTATCGCGCAGAATGTCCGAGAAAGCTTTGAGATCCTGGCCTTCATCGAGGCTTTGAATGAGGAGCTTAAGTCCGTCATACTCTCGAACGTTAGCCATCATGGAATCAATCTTGATCTTGCCGAGTTCGGCTTCGAGTTGCTTGATCTTTTGATCTTGTTCATAGACATGCTGCTTTTGCGCTTCTATTTTATCAGTAAGCTGACTGATGGGCGCAGAGAATAGTGCTGCTGCCTCGGTGAGGCTCTTTTCCAGCGCGGAAATATGGGCGATGGCCGCTCTTCCCGTGAATGCTTCGATGCGCCTGATTCCTGCTGCGATTGAGCTTTCGGAGGCTATCTTAAAGAGTCCGATCTCGCCGCTATGATCAACGTGTGTGCCGCCGCAGAGTTCCTGCGAATAGCCGTCCACGCTCACCACGCGCACTTCATCGGTATATTTCTCGCCAAAGAGGGCAATTGCACCGTCTTCTCGGGCTTTTTCAAAGTCTTTGATCTCTACCCCGACAGCGCGGTTGCTGCGCAGGATTTCATTCACTTTTTCTTCCACTTTGTAGATTTCGTCCGGCGTCATAGCCTGGAAGTGAGTGAAGTCGAACCTGAGATAATCGGGATGTACCAACGAGCCTTTTTGTTGGACGTGATCTCCTAAGATCTCTTTGAGCGCGGTGTGCAAGATGTGAGTAGCAGTGTGGTTGCGAGCGATATCCAGCCTGCGCTGAAGGTCGATTTCCATCTTTAGCTCTTTCTCGGAAATCCCGCCTTTTTTGATGCGCGCATAGTGCACATAAGCATCGTCCATCAGCTTCACGTCATAGACTTCATATTCGCTTTCATCGTTATAGATTCTACCTATGTCTGCGATCTGTCCGCCGCTTTCGGCATAGAAAGGAGTGCGTTTCAGCTGTAGAGCGATGCTGCCATCTTCAAGCAATCTATAGCGTTGGATAAAAGAGCTGTCCTTGATTTTGTCATATCCGCTAAACTCGGTAGGTGTGATTTCAGCGATCTCTGTCCAATCCTCATCTGCGATCTCTACATCGAACTTGGAGGCTTTTCTGGCCCTTTCTCGCTGAGCGTCCATCTCTTTGTCAAATGCTTCAAGATCGACCTCTAAGCCTTTTTCTTCTGCTAAGATCATGGTGAGATCCAGCGGGAAACCATAGGTATCATAGAGCAGGAAGGCATCTTTGCCGCTGATGAGATCGCCTTTGAGCTGTGATGAGATCTCTTCAAACTTGTGCAGGCCTTGGTCTAAGGTCTTGTTAAAGCGCTCTTCTTCGGCCTTGATCACCATCTTGATATAGCTTTCTTTACCGTGCAATTCCTGGAAATGGTGTCCCATGATTTCCACCACGGTATCCACGAGTTTATAGAGGAAAGGCTCGGCAAAGCCTAAGAGGCGACCGTGGCGAGAGGCACGTCTGAGAATCCTGCGCAAAACGTAGCCCCGCCCTTCGTTTGAGGGGAAGCCGCCATCCGCAAGAGCGAAGCAGAGACAGCGAACGTGATCCGCAATCACCCTGTGATTTATGCCGTCATTTTCGCGGTATTCCACCTTGGAAAGCTGGGCAATATGCTGCAAGATGGGCATGAAAAGATCGGTTTCATAGTTTGAATTCTTATCTTGCAAGACCTGTGCAACGCGCTCCAAACCTGCACCGGTATCCACATAGCGATGCTTCAGCGGCTCAAGCGAGCGGTCTTTCATGCGTTCATATTGGATAAATACGAGGTTCCAGAGCTCTATGATGCGATCGCAATCGCCATTTGGCGCGCAAACATGACCTTCTACATCCTGCATATTGCAGTGCGAGAGTCCGCGATCTATATGGATCTCGGAACAAGGGCCACAAGGACCCGTGTCGCCCATCTCCCAAAAGTTGTCTTCATCACCATGAAAGCTGATATGTTCGGGCTTGATATCCGTGTGATTTTTCCAGATGTCAAAAGCCTCTTGATCGCTATCGTGCACGGTGGCATAAAGCAGGGATTTATCCAGCTTCCAGCGCTCGGTAAAGAGTTCCCAAGCCCAGATGATGGCATCGTGTTTATAATAATCTCCAAAGCTCCAATTACCTAACATCTCGAAAAAGGTGTGATGATAGCCATCTTTGCCTACTTCTTCGAGGTCGTTGTGCTTACCGCCGGCGCGTATGCACTTCTGGGAGTTCACGGCGCGCTTGACGGGCGGTTCTTTGAGCCCTAAAAAGATGTTTTTAAATTGGTTCATCCCCGCATTGGCAAAAAGCAGGGTGGGATCGTCTTCGGGCACCACGGCAGAGGAATGGATAAAGCTGTGATCTTTTTCCAAAAAGAAATCGATGAACTGCTGCCTTATCTCTTTACTACTTAGCACGTTCTACCTCAAGTGCATCGTGGTTTTCGATTATCCATTTCTCGGCGCTCCATGCAGCTATCGCACCATCGGAAGTGGCGGTGACAACCTGACGGAGAACCTTTGTGCGGATGTCGCCTGCGGCATAAACGCCGGGGATGGTGGTGTGCATATGCTCGTCGGTGATTACAAATCCGCCGCTGTCGAGCTCGATGCGGGATTCAAAAAGCTTGTTATTGGGCAGGATGCCTACGTAGATGAATACTCCATCCACTTCGAGATCGCTGACTTCATTGGTCTTTCTGTTGACTAACTCCAGGCTTTCAACGCGGTTTTCGCCCTTGATTTGCTGCACCACAGAGTCCCAGATTATTTCCATTTTGGGATTTGCAAAGGCGCGTTCTTGGATGATCTTTTGTGCGCGAAGCTCATCACGACGGTGGATCACATATACTTTTTTGGCAAAGCGAGTGAGGAAAAGCGCTTCTTCTATGGCGCTGTCTCCGCCGCCTACCACTGCAACTATCTTATCGCGATATAGGGCGCCGTCGCAGGTTGCGCAATAGCTTACGCCGCGTCCGGTAAAGCGTTCTTCGCCGGGAACGTTCAATTTGCGCGGATAGGCACCCGTGCAGAGAATCACGCTCTTGGCACGATATTTGCCACTATCGGTTTCAACGATCTTGCAAAGTCCGTCCACACCCATGGCGATGATCTCTTCATCGATGAATTCCACTCCGAAACGTTCGGCTTGGTCGTGCATCTTTTGCGTTAGTTCAAATCCTGAGAGAGCTTCCTCAAATCCGGGATAGTTCTCAATCTCATCGGCGACTGTGATCTGTCCGCCGACAATGGCTTTTTCAAAGACAGCCGTCTTCAGCCCGCCGCGTGCGCTATATATTCCGGCGCTGAGCCCGGCAGGCCCTGCTCCTATGATAATCACATCATAATACATAATAAACCTCAAAATTATTAGTTCTGGGCAAATTATTGACCATAGCGACTTTCGTCAAGATGAATCATTATTTACCGCATTGGCTATAATCTATTAGAAAAAACTGATTTGTAAAGAAATATGATTGAAAGATTGATAGGGGCAAGCAAATCTCGGCGAAATATCTAAAGGATTCAGCGTATTTTTAGCATAGGATGAGGATGTTATTTCAGAATATTACTAAGATATGCCTCGTCTTTGGCGAAGGGATTGTCTGCTACATGAGGACGCTCTATCAAGGTCTTAAAAGTATAAGCTGTGTTTAGAGAGGCAATATCAAAATCCATGGAAGCGAGCTTTGCCTTGGTGGCTTTAATCGCCAGATCAGATTGGTCTATGCCAATCCATCTGCGACCCAGCTTTTGAGCTGCCATAAGAGTGGAACCCGAACCGCAAAAACAATCCAAAACAATGCTGTCTTTATTTGAAGAGGTGTTGATAATCATTTCCAACATGTCAGAGTTTTTCTCTGTGGGATAGTCCGGATACTGCGGATCTTTATATTCCCAGATGTCTTGCAGTCGTTTGCCTTTTTGCTCGTCGGCATAGATGATCTTTCGGGGATTTCCAGTAGAAGACCATTCTATCAAACCTTCTTCGTCCCACTTTTCCATGGTAGCTATATCAGTGCGCCAATGCCTGCCTACGGGGGGAAATATGCCTTTAAAGGCCTTGCCTGATTCTCCGTCTTTTGTCTCTCCGGGCGCATGCAACGGCACAGTGGTATATCTTCTCTCATCTTTTGAAATCTTTGGGAATAGTCTAAGTAAATCGTCTGCAGTATAAGGCAAGGTTGGCTCGTTCCAGATCGGTTCTTTTGACTTGCTGTAAAAGAGAATCATGTCTTTGATATTGCCATAACCTCTTCTTTTGAAGTTTTTGGGGTTGCACTTTATGCGTGTAATGTCGTTCCTAAAGTTTTGTATTCCAAAGATTTCATCCATCAATATCTTTACATAATGCCCAATTTTATAATCAATATGCAGATATATCGAGCCTTGAGGAGAAAGTAAGTCGTAAAGAAGCTCCAACCTTGCTCTTAAAAATGACAGATATTCATCTCCCGTAAGCTTGTCGGAGTATGCAATCTTGCCCTCTTTTGAATTGCTGATGGTGGCGGCGCGACCGTTATGAATGGTGAAATTGCTGCCGGTTGCAAAGGGCGGATCAATATAGACCAAATCTATAGCTTCTTCGAGCTTCAAAGAATTCAGTAGATAGTTCAGTCCCATCAAGTTATCGGCTTTGATCAGCATATTTTCTTGTAACATGATTTATAAAGACCTCAGGAATTCTTTTAGGAATAAGGCAGACATAATGTTTCTTTTCTTATATTTGTCAGTCATAGTAAGGTGTATTTTATTCTTACCTTTGATGTATATAACTCCATCTAATAAGGCTATTTTGATGGCATCTGCGCTAGACTCAAGAAGCCTCATAGCACCATCGAATTGTCCGGTTTGATGCCCTCCCAAATCGGTCATCAAGATATGACTTCTTATTTGCATAATCAATACTTTTCTTGAGCCATATATTCATGACTGATCCTCCTATGGACAATTATAATGCTTATTCTATAACCTCATCATCAAGCAAAATGTTTAGAATAATACAGGTTGCAATGTTGATATTGCCACCCTAATTCCTTATATGTTTTTGGTCAAGGTATATTTCAGAAACATTTATGCGATAAAGCCAAAATTATTCCATTGAGTTATTAAATTCTCTGTGCACTCTATGAAGTCGCAACTGGCAAAGATAGAATATGGCTTTGCTTTGATTTGCAATGTTCCATCAGGAAACTTTGGTAAAAACGGATAAACAAAAGAAAACTATTGACGGAAAATTAAAAGGAAATAACTTGGATGATGAAGAAAAATATTAAATGAGGTTATCATGAAATTTGCAATAGACAAAAAGGATCTGCAAAATTGCATTCAGCATTTAGTCAGCGTTGCCCCTTCGAAAAACGTTTCTCCTATTCTTACCAACTATCTAATTCAAGCTTCGGTGGATACCGGAAAGGTTCGCATCACCACATCGGATTTGGAGATCACCGTGGTTGCAGAAGTGGACGCAGCCGTGAACGAAAGCGGGTCTATTGCCGTTTCCAGCAAACATTTTAATGAGATCATCCATGCCATGCCCGAGGCGCTGATAAACTTTTCGCGTCATGAAGATTTGCTGAGAATTCAGAGCAATAAGATTAACTTTAACTTACTTATTGCCGATCACACGCTTTTCCCCTTGGTGCCGGAGATTGATCTCACAAATGCGATCAAGATAGATGCAAAGCTTTTCAATCGCATGATATCCAAGACTCAATTTGCCGTTTCCTCGGATGTGAACAGAAAGGTTCTCACCGGTGTTTGTTGGAAGATTATGCCGGATAGCCATCTCATGGCTGCCACTGATGGACGCAAGGTTGCCGAGATCAAAATCAATAATTCTGCGCTTTTCCCTGCCGATTCCCCCATCTTTTCAGATGATCTGGGTAATGACGGCGTGATCGAGAAAATCATCCCGGTAAAAACTTTGGCATTCATGCAAAAGATTTATGACACTCAGCATAAGGAAGTTAGCTTTTTGATAGAAGCCAATAAGGTTATCTTCAGCTATGGTAGCTACTTGGTCTTTTCTCAGATAATCGAACACAAATATCCTGAATATCAGAAAGCATTTGTGGTGGATCTCCAAAATCGTTTTGAAGTGAAGAAAGATGCTCTGCAAAGCGCTAT
>DUNQ01000041.1 GCA_012839325.1 Candidatus Cloacimonadota bacterium | reverse complement strand
CGACATAATTCAAAAGGAGGAATTATGAAAAAGCTAATTAGTATATTTATCGTCAGTCTTATGTTTGTGGGGCTGGCTTGGGCGCAAGGCTACGAATCTTTTACGAACTTGCCGACTGATAACCCAAACTCCTACCAAGCAAGAGAGTGGGTCGGTGATGATGGGGTCACATGGACAGCCATTGGAGCGAGAACAAGTGAAACCATTGATGGTAGAGCCATTTGCTTTGGAAGTAGTGGTGACAGGTGGGTAACCTCACCCACATATCTTGGCGGCATGGGAAATCTTACATTCAAATATGTAAGAGGATTTACCGGTACCGGTGCAAGATCAATCGAAGTTTATGTTAATGGTAATAAAATCGGTGAAACAATCACTGTCAACAACACTTCAAATGATGTTGTTATATACAACGAAAACTTAAATATCGAAGGCAATGTGGTTCTTGAGATAAGATCTACAGGTTCCGCACAAGTTAAAGTTGATGAAATTGAATGGACTTCCTATGGTGAGATAATTGAAAACCCAATTCTCGTTGTGGCTCCATTAAGTCTCGATGGCTTCTTCTACACTGAAGAAGAAGGCCCCTCCGCTGTTCAAAACTTTGCAGTTCAAGGCAGCTATCTTAATGGAGACATAGAGCTTATCGTTGATAGCAATTTTGAAATTGCACTTGATGATGAAGGACCTTTCACAGACGCACTCACGCTTACTGCAGTAGATGAAGCTGTGGAAAGCACTCCTATCTATGTTCGCATGATCGCAGGCCTTGATGTAGGAGATCATACAGGAAATATCACGGTTAGCACAGATGATGCGGATAACAAAATAGTAGTTCTTGAAGGTGAAGTTTATAATGCTCCTCCTACAGACGGCTATTTTGTTGATTTTGAAGATGGCGATAAATCATCTTGGGCTTCAGCAGATACATTTTTGAACGGAAAAGAGTGGAACATGACTGATGCCCTTGTTGGTGGCAACCTCGATGCCGACTGGAAAAATGGTGAAAAATCAGCCCGTCTTCGTGGCTATGATACTTCCTCCATGACTATGCTCGAAGACAAAGCAAACGGTCTCGGCACGCTCAGCTTCTTCTATCGCTGCTATGGAACAGAGGATCAAGTAGATTGGAAAGCGGAATATAGCACAGACCAAGGTAGTAGCTGGATTCAAATCGGTGATGACTTTACTCATACCGGTTCTGAAGTCTTAGAATTTAACGAAACCGTAAACGTTCCCGGTAATGTGCGCATCAGAATAGTAAGAGCAACAGATTCCGGAAGACAAAATAGACGTCTCAACATAGACGACATCTTCCTCTCTGACTACACTGGCGGCATGCCCGTAGCAGCCACCCCAGCATTCAGCCCCGATGGTGGATATTACACCGAAGCCCAGACCGTGAGCATTACAAGCGCTACTGAAGATGCAAGCATTCGCTATACCATTGATGGTAGCACTCCCAGCGAAACCGATGGTGAAATCTATGTGAGCCCCATCGTTATCAGTGAAGAAACCACGCTTAAAGCAATTGCATTTAAAGATGGACATCTACCTAGTGGAGTAAAAACCGCTGAATACACCTTCCCCGTTCCTCCCACAGTGGTGGAAAACATTGCCGCTCTCAGAGCCGGCGCAACGGGACAAACCGTGTATCACCTCACCGGTGAAGCGATTCTCACTTATCAGAATGCAAACCGTAATACCAAATACATACAAGACGACACAGCAGCAATCGTGATTGATGATGCAAGTGGCAAAATCACCACTGAATACGCTCTCTATGACGGAATCACCGGCATCATGGGAACTCTTAATTCCTATAGCGGACTTCTGCAATTTGTTCCCACAGCAGATCCCGGCGCAGCCACAAGCTCAGACAACGTGATCGAGCCTGTGCTTACGACGGTTGACCAGCTCACCAGTGCAGACCAAGCAAAATTGGTAAAAGTGGAAGGTTTGCAGTTTGTAGACCCCTCCGGAATGTTCATTGCTACACCTGCACAAAACTATGACGCCATTGATAGTGATAATAATCCAATAGTTATCAGAACCTTTGTAAATACCGATTATGCCGACACAGCTATCCCTACGGAAGCATTTGACCTCATCGCAGTAGTCGGTCAATTCAATGCAGCCATGCAGCTGCACCCTCGCTTCCTTGCGGACTTCACCATAGTTCCCGATACTCCCACACATGAGATTCAGGGTGGTGTACCATTCGACATAGACAGCGAAACAGATGCAACAATCGTCGGTGATGATTTCATCGGTGCAGAACGCGTTACAGGTCTTGATGATGAAGACTATACACCTTTCCCCAATGCGGATTTCACCCCTGCCGTGCGCGGAAAGCTGGAGCTTTATGGAACCGGACAGGTCATGATTACTGTTGAAACAGATCATGATTGGTTTGCTTGGGTTGCCGGCGGAGTATGGAACACTGTAGAAGGCGGCACAGAGCAAACTATCCCCTTTGATCTTGATGCCAAGAGTTTTGTACTCTTCGAATATATGACCGGTAATGGCACGAACCCCACCCTTCCCGTGGAGCTCAGCTATTTCACCGCAATCTATATGGTTGAAAACAGCAGCGTAATGCTCAGCTGGAAGACCGAATCCGAAACCCAGATGCTTGGCTATCGCATCTACCGCTCTGAAGACAGAGAATTGGATAATGCGATCATGATCACCCCTGTAATGATCGATGCTACAAACAGTTCAACCGGTGGGAAATATAGCCATACGGATAACGAACTCAATGAAGGCACATATTATTACTGGCTGGAAGCAGTTGGATATAATAGCTCAGACTATTATGGCTATCAGAGCGTTTTGGTGGAAAATCCCGCCGCTCCTCAGTTGCCTGAAATCAGCAGCATGAGCAATGCATATCCCAACCCCTTCAGAAGCAGCACCAAAGTGGATATAGAAGTTAAAGCCGGCGAAACCGCTAACTTTACCGTCTACAACATGCTTGGTCAGGCAGTATATACAAGAAACGTGCACGAAGGACAGACCACGCTTGAGTGGAACGGACTGGACAAAAACGGCAGACGCTGCGGCAGCGGAATCTATTTCTACAAGCTCAGCTCTCCCAGCACCTCACAGACCAAGAAAATGGTTATCCTAAAATAAAGAACATAGGCTTTGAGCGTAAAGCTTAAAAGCTAAGAGATATAGAGGAGTTGCTTAGGCGGCTCCTCTTTTTTATTGTGAGAAATGACGAGGCTCCTTGCAATGGGGACGCTTTGACATCGACCGCGTCATGCGGCATTGTGAAAATGATTTCGAGCTTGACAATAAACTCTGTTTCTTTGCTCACTGATCCATCACCGTTTTAGGAGAAAATTGATATGAAGCCTTATGTCCCGGATAAGCTGCCATTAAAGAATATAGCTTGGGCTAAACATGTGTCTGCGATAGGACAGGCTCATAAAGCACTGGGTATGTATAACGGCATGTTGCAGAGCATGATGAATCCCCCTCTTTTGCTCTCCCCTCTCACTACTCGGGAAGCTGTGCTATCTTCACAAATGGAAGGAATACAAGCCACTCTTGAAGACGTGCTAAGATATGATGCAGATCCTTCGGAGTCGCTTGAAGAGGGCAAATATCAAGACATCATGGAAATAGTAAATTACAGAAATGCTGCCATCCATGCCGTGAAAAGGCTCGATACTCATCCTATATCTCTGAGCTTAATCAAAGAACTGCACGCTATTCTCTTGGATAGCGAGAGAGGACATAGCAAAAGTCCCGGAGAGTTTAGGATTATGCAAAACTATATCGTTGGGCGTCCCGGGGCGAGCATTGAAGAAGCTATATTCATTCCCCCAAGTCCGGCGGATCTTATGCCATCCCTGGATAACTTTGAGAAATACATTCACTTTGAGGAGAAAGACGCCCTGGTTCAGCTGGCAATTATCAAGGCACAGTTTCAGCTTATTCATCCCTTTTTAGATGGGAATGGCAGGATCAGCAGACTTCTGATTCCGCTCTTTCTTTATGCTAAGAAAAGTATATGCAGCCCGATGTTTTACCTCAGCTCTTATCTTGAGGGTAATAGAGGGGCATACCATCGCAATCTGCAAGCTGTGGCAGAGAAAAAAGACTGGGACAGTTGGATATCATTCTTTTTGCAGGCGATTACCAAGCAGGCTGAGGACAGCATCTCCAAAACAAGAGATATGCTATCATTATATGATGAAATGAAAGTGGAAATACCAAAGATTACCAACTCTACTTTTGCCATGAATGCCTGCTATGCTTTATTTGCTGCACCGGTAATGACAACTGCAAGCTTCATAGAAAGCTCCGGCATTTCAAAACATAGCGCGATAAGGATAATCAATAGATTGCAGGAATACGGTTTATTGGTTCAGCTAAGGAAAGCAAAAGGAAGACGAGCTGCCATCTACCAATTCAAAGAGCTGTTTGAGATCATCAAATAAGTTTGATTTGCAGATAAGCAATACAAAACAACTTGTGTTGCACTTTTTGCCCCTTGGTGCAACACAAAACTATTAGCGTTGCTTTGTTGCAACACAAAAAAGCATAGCGAGAGGCTGTTCGACAATCAAATGGCTTGACAGTTAAACGGCATTATCTGTAGTATTCCTTGCATAGAAATCACAAAATAACTCTATCTTAAAGGAAAAATTGGGAGAAAACATATGAAGCCGGAAAAACAAGGCAAAACTCGTTATCGGGTGAGCGCGGCCGAGGCTTTTAAGCTGGTCTTTCGTCATGCCCGTAAACGCATTTTGGAACAGATCCGAGCCATCGCTTTGATCATAATCTATATGGTATTATTTCAAGTATTGGTGCTTAATATTCCTCTTGTAGATTCGGGTCTGATCGCTTTTGGTTTTGTGTTAGTAGTTTTTGGTTTGGCTTTCTTCATGGAAGGCCTGCTTTTGGGGCTCATGCCCTTGGGCGAGGTGATAGGGATAAGGATGCCGCTGAAGGCGAGCATGGCGACAATACTCATAATAGGCTTCATACTTGGGATTGGCGCAACCTTTGCCGAGCCTTCGATAGGGGCGCTGAGGATGGCGGGACAAAGCATCAAGGCGTGGAACTCGCCGCTCCTGTTCTTGCTGCTCAATAAATTTGCCGCCTATCTGGTATATGCGATAGGGATTGGCGTGGGGCTGGCGGTGGTCTTCGGCATGCTGCGTTTCCTCTATGGTTGGTCGCTGAAGCCTTTCATCTTTTTCTCGGTTCCCTTTCTTTTGTTCATTTCCTTTTTTGCTTATATCAAGCCAAATCTCAATCAGCTCTTAGGGCTGGCTTGGGATTGTGGCGCGGTGACCACGGGGCCGGTGACGGTTCCCCTCATCTTGGCTTTGGGGCTGGGGATCAGCCATGTTTCTCGGCGCGGAGGCAAGGATACCGGTGGCGGCTTCGGAGTGGTGACCCTTGCTTCTTTATTCCCCATCTTTGCCGTGTTGATGATAGGCTTTGCGCTTAGCGGAAAGGTGCAGGCGCCCATGAGCGAAAAGCAGTTCTTCTCGGTTGAAAATCGTGAAAACACGCTCTTCCTCTTTGAAAGCGAGGATGCGATGAAGGGCTATGCTTTGGGATACAGCTCGCGCGCAAGCTATCTTCCCCTCTTTGATAACGATGAAGCTCAGCTTGATGAATTTAAAAGTAGATTGATCTCCGATAATGCATTGAGAGAGAAGGTGTTTAGAAGCCAAAACGAATTTGAACACTGGCTGATAAATCAGGACGATCACGAGCTGAAGCTAAAGTATTTTGGAAGTGAGGAACAGCTTTTTGATGCCATTTACAAAGGTGGGGGCGCAGGCGCGGATGTGATGGAGATTTTGAAGGACTTCCGCAGGCATAGCGCAAATGCGGCGCAGGCAATAGTTCCGCTCTCGCTCTTCCTCATCCTCGTGATGTTTTTGGTTCTGCGCGAGAGATTGCCGCGTGCAGATGAGATCTTCTTGGGCCTGTTTTTCGCCTTTCTGGGCATGGTATTATTCAGCGGAGGCATAGAGCTTGGCTTGGGCAAGATAGGTGATCAGGTGGGTGCAAATCTGCCTGCATCATACACCAAGATAGAGATGCCCTCAGAGAGGATGGTGATACGCGAATTTGATCCCGATATCGTGAATGTGGCTATCGGGGACGATGGCAAGGCGAAGCCATTCTTCTATTATGAACACAAAGAAAAGCTCTATAGAGTGCCCTTTGAAGAGAAATGCTTTAATGCAGAGCTGAGACAATATGAATATATTCCCTCGCGCGGCCCGCTCTTCGGCGTTGGAGAGCGAACCAAGGCGGGGCTATTTGTGGTGCTGCTCTTTGCCTTCATCATGGGCTATGGGGCAACCCTGGCAGAACCTGCGCTGAACGCCTTGGGCATGGCGGTGGAAGATATCACCGTGGGAACATTTAAGAAGAGCTTGCTCATCCAAAGCGTGGCTGTGGGAGTGGGCTTTGGAATAGCAATAGGCTTGGCGAAGATCATCTGGGGACTCCCTCTCTTTTGGATGCTCTTGGTGCCATATATGCTGCTCATGATATTCACCAAGCTTTCCAGTGAGGAATTTGTGAATATAGGCTGGGATAGTGCGGGCGTCACCACGGGGCCGATCACGGTTCCGCTTGTTCTGGCTTTGGGGCTGGGAATAGGAACTCAGGTGGGCGCTGCGGAAGGCTTTGGCATTCTCAGCATGGCATCTGTATGCCCAATCATCTCCGTGCTCAGCGTTGGGCTGGTTGTAAATCACAAGCGTAAAGCAGCGCTAAAGGCTCTTGAAGCAGATGAGAGCAGGAAAGCCGAGGAGGTGGCAGCATGAAAAGCATTAGAGAAATCTCGAAGATCACCATCATTATAAACAAAGCCTACTCGGGCAAGTTGATAGACTTTCTGCATGAGTTGGGCATAGAGCGCATATTGGTGGAAAGCGGACGCAGTTCCATACTGGGACAAGGGCGAGGAATATTTGGCATAACTCAGGCAGGCAAATTGGTCTATGACCCCGCCGAGATAATCAGCGTCCTCGTGATTCAAGATCTCGAAAGTGCGCTGATGAGCCTTGTGGCAAAAGAATTTGAACTCAGCACACCGGGTAGAGGCGCCATCTTCAGCACTCCGCTGATAGCCGTGAAAGCTCATGAAGATTATATGGTCTATGAAAAGCTGAAAGAGATGCCCGATAAGGCTCAGCACTTCTTCGATGAACTGGTGGGCTTGGATTGTATAGTTCAGCGCGGCGAAGGCGACACTGCGGCACGCATCGCCTTAAATGCAGGTGCAAGCGTTCCTTATACCAATTATGGCACAGGCACAGGGGTGCGAGATAAGCTGGGACTTTTGCGCATCACCATCCCCGCAGAGAAGGAAATCATCAGCCTGATCATGAGCAAATATGATGTGGATCAGGTTTTGGAGATGTATATCTCGGAGGCAAAGCTGGATGAACCCGGGCGTGGGATTGCATATATCTACCCCTTGGGAAAAGGTTTGATGAATACGCGCATCAGTAGCAGCAAGGCCAGTCAAGCGGCCAGCATGGAGCAGATCATCAGTGCGATAGATTCCATCAAAGGTGGGATAGAGTGGCGCAAGGCAGGCATGG